>NZ_JBXTEF010000013.1:0-59608 GCF_057495195.1 Cysteiniphilum sp.
TTGGAAGGCTATGTGCAGCATTTGAGTTGCTGGCACAAAAATACTGTGCATAATTTAAACCTTGATTCACATTGTAGGACCACAAGACGCACAAGTGTCCAACTTTATGGATAAGAATGCCAGGACATGCTATAACGCCAATAAGCGTGCATCATGGGTTCTTAAAACAGCAGATGGTAGTGAGGCGATTATTACCTTCAAGCATGAAGCTGTGAGGAGGGGAGTGCCCCCTGAAGTTTCTTATGATGATTGGTTATTGGTTGATGGCATTCTAATAGCAATCAAAAACAGATTGGGGGAGAAAAATTATGCTATTGAGTTTGGTGATAAATACATCATTAAAGCATTAAGTACGCAGCATATAGTTGTGACAAACAAATTTACAATAAAGTAATCAATGAAATGAGGTTGATAATGAAATTTAAACAATTAAGTACTACAATGCTATTGTCCGCTAGCGGAGGATGCTTTGCAGCAGCTTCTCATCCAATAACCTTCCAAAATGATACGAATGATACAGGCTTATCGGTCAATTACATTACAGGGCACAAGTATTCAAAATGTGTGACTTTTGTTAGACCTCAAGCATTAATGATAGCGCCAGGCGATGCTGAAATTTCTATTTTTAGGGATAAAAACAGCAAAACATGTCGCAATGCAAATAAGCGAGCATCATGGATGTTGAAAGCTGCCAATGGCAGTGAGGTTGTGCTTACTTTTAAGCATGAACCTGAGTCGAAGGATATTTTTGATGTGCATGCTTGGAAAGATTCCCTTGTTATTAATGGCGAAAAAGTCAAAGAATACGACATCATTCCTTTTGGCAATTATCAACTTAAAATCAACCATATGAATTATGTAACACTAATCTCAAAAGAGTAAAGGTTTGATTGTTTAAAATACAACACATACAGAGAGGTGGTTATGCAGAATAAACATATATTAACAGGCGGGCTGCTATTGGCAGCAGCTTTTGGTTTTGCCGCGAGCTCACATCCCGTTAATTTCCATAATGATAGAAGAGATACGGGGATCAGTGTCCAGTATTTAACAGGACATAAATATTCAAAATGTGTCTCGTACGTTCGACCATCAGCGCTCATGATTAGTCCAGGGCAAATGCAAACTTCTACTTTTAGAGATAAGGATAGTCGAAGCTGTTGGAATGATGATAAGTATGCCTCATGGTTAATCCGCACAGCAGATGATGCATCAGTTCTCGTGAAATTAATGCACCATAAAAATGGTGATAATTGGCTAACATGGATAGAGGTCGATGGAAAGGAAACACTAGATGGAAATAGTGTACCTATTAACGGTGGCAAATATGCAGTACGTGTGGATAATGAGGAGAATATTGTACTTTATTGACTTATCATGGGGCATTGGCTCGTGATGGCAGCGTGGATGAGCGTAGGGGAGTGCGCTAGATACCGCCCATAAGGCACTTTGTGGCATTTATATCATTGAACTTTAACCCTTTTGAGCGATTGATATTTTAGCAATAGCGAATGTGTTAAGAAACAATGAGTAGTTAATTTAGTGTATGTTGTAGTGTGTTTATCAGCCAAGCAATTGGTTTTTGGCTTTGTTCATCTAAAGCCACTAAATGTGATCCTAAGTGTCCACCATTAAATGTTTTGGCGATCACTGGCACCTTAGCAAGTTGCAGTTTCTCACTATACAGTTGACCTTGCTCAAAAAGAGAATCCTCGTTGTTTAGCACAATAATGCTTGTCGGCATGTTCTCAAGCTGTGCATACAAAGGAGAGTATAATGTATTCTTCAAGTCATTAGGGTCATGAATATAAGCATCGCGAAAACTTAGATATTTTCCGGGATTAACCATGTCAATGATTGGATTAATTAATATTTGTGCTTGAAGCTCCAGTTGATTTACCTCTTTATCTAATAATGCGCACACGGTTGCAATATTTGCTCCCGCGCTATCCCCAATTAGTGCTAGCTTGCTTTCATGGTGGTGAATAAAGCATAGTGCTTTGTAACATGAGTTGATAACCATGTCACTTTTATACTCGGGTGCTAAGGGATACTCTATTGAAATCACTTTACACCCGACTTTTTGTGAAAGCATACGGCATAAATTATCATGTGAGTTAATGCTGCCTGCAACAAAGCCTCCACCATGAAAAAATATTAAGGTTGTCTCTTTTAGTAAACCTTCAGGTTGATAAAGCCGTGCATTCATATGTGTGATTTGTTTATCTAGGCTAAAAGCGTTGGTAATTTCCCCTGTAAAAGGATAAACAGGGGCGTTCATGCTTATGTTTTGCACTCTTTCTCGTAATTGCGTAACGCTAGGGACTGACATTAATTCTCCTTGGTTTTAGTTTTATCTGCAGTGTTAGTAATATTCATATTATTAAGTATATATTGATAAATCGCTTTTTGAATTTGATAAGTGGGGTGGACATGATCCCAGAAAATATAATGCTCGGGATCAGGGCATAGGTTGCCTGTTTCACTCGTTGCTAAACTTGCTGTGATATCCGCGGGAAGCGTGCTTCGATTGCTTAATGTTGCAAAATTTAAGGTTTTATTCTGTAAGTGGTTGTAACTGAAATATCCGCCATGCCAACAGGATATAGTATTATTTTTGGGGTCGATTACAGTATTAAACTGTGTATTGAAAGCTTGTGGATTGTTGAGCAATAGAGCAAACATTTTATCGATGTCAATAAATTTAATATTGGTATTGGAATTGGCAAATTCTTGTAGTTGCATGTTGTGTGCTGTGCTGAGTTTTGTTAGTACTGCTTCATTACCACGCTCATGAGATTCGGGAGTGAAGGATAAATCAGGTAGTCCAACAATTAAGGTGTTTTCTGCACCAACCTCACGGATGGTATTGATAATTTTATCGGTTACTTCGTGACTTATTTGTTGTATATCTTTGTCAGACAATGACTTATCAGCAGTTAAATAATCATTAGCGCCAATAAAAAATATTGCTAGTTTTTGCTCGTTTTTACGCCAGTTTTTTTGATCCAGCTGGTAGGCTTTAAGTTCAGCGTCAAGATTATAAGGTAGTCCTAAGCTTGCCCATTCTGGTTCAAAAACAACGGTAGCGCCACCTACGGCATAATTGCTTACTTCGATATTGAAGCTTTTAAGCGTATTTTTAAGTAGTACTGACCAAGGTGCGCCATTTGAAAACATACCACGATAATAAGGTGTAGATTTAGGAATCATGCCAGCGGAGTAGTGATATAGATTTCCTTGATCACTAATACTATCGCCAAAGATAACTATACGCTGAATATCTGCTACATCACTTTTTGAGATATCATATGTTTGTTTGCAAGCAGATACAGTAAAGCTTGGAATCTCTTGTTTACCAGAGAGCGTATAGCTATGCCATGTATAGGTATAGTCGGTAGTAAGTGGCATATGCTCAATCTTGATATCACCATCTGCCTTGGTAAAGGCGGCAGTATTATTTGTGAAACCATTGTCTAACAAATAGCTAACACGACCGCTATGTTTCAAACTGTTAAATTGAATTTGAATGTTTGAGGTGGTGTGCTCAAGCGTGTTGCTATTGACGTAACTCCCAGCAAAAACATATTGATTTGGGTCAAGCTGAACTGTATAGCTTTGACCCGCCTCGTCACCATTGATGCTAAATTGCACGGGCTCAGTACAGTTATTCTCAAATGTTAGTGTTGATCGGGCATCTGCATAAAGGTTATTGGCATAACCTAAAGCGAATAAAAGCGCTATTTTTTTCACAGTATACTCCTTTCTTGTTGGTAGGTGATATAACAACTAATGTATTGTGCATTGCTGCATGCTGGTGTTGCCATTAAGTTGGTTATAGTAAAGATTACCTGTTTTGCTTAAGATTATAGGGGTGCTAGTATTGATCGATTTAAAATTACCAAAATCATCATAAATAAACATCTGCACATCACCAGGATAGTTCTCAGGGCGAGCCCAGCCAAGATAAACAAGCTTATCGTTGCCGCCAACATCAAGCCCAACACTCGAAGCACCTTGTTTGGCAGCATCTGAGAGATTGTAATAAGCTTGGGTAAATTGATCCATTGTTGGGTGAATTAATACACTGCTACAAGCAAACTTAGCGGCTTTGATATAAGTAACTAGTTTATTTCTATTATCACCTTGACATTGATTATCGCCCAGTGGGCATGTGGTATAAATACCAGTGTTATCATAGTCAAAATAATTATAGTTATTAGGATCTGTTAGATTAACGCCATTGGCATTGGTGCCAATATTTTGGGTTTGTGATGCGGTAAACGGTTCTTGACAGCCGTACATCCCAAAGTCTAGCTTGGAGACCGTTTGCCCCATGGTGTTTTTGTTGACGCGAGCGTAGACAATGTGACCAGCGCTAAGCATATTATTATGCATAATTTGATATCCCAGTGCGATATGTAAATCAAGAGAATCACTGTTGTTTTGTGGTAGTGGCAGATTAGTCTGAGTAAAGCAAGGAGCTCCACTCATCACATCACTTGGTGGCAGATTGCTATTTAATACGGCATATTGGCTAGTACTCACCGGTACGTCACCTTGCAAATCTATGCCATAGATATTCATTTGAGGCAGTTGTTGTTGCCCACGAAGTTGCACATAAAAAATCCGACTAATCGAGGTTGGAGTATCACCTAAAGCACTACGGCTAAAAAACATCATATTTTGATTGCTTGGATGCTCATAAGTACCTGTTTTAAGGTTTTGGTTTTGAATGCTGGTGACACATAGGCTTGCTTGACCATTATTGATGTTAAGCCATTGATCTGGCGTCCAGTCAATATGTAACTTAGCACTGGCGTCAGTATAGCTGCCATCTAAGAAGCTTACTCCTTCGCGCCAAGGAAAATTGTTTAAATTGCTATCTTGTAACTTACCAAAGAGATCCTGTTGGCATGCCATATTAGTGCCATTAGCATCATGTGTTAGAGACAAGTGGTATGGATTTTGCTGGTCAATGCCTTGTACATTAGTGACATATAAACCGATGCGATCCCAGATGTGCTGTTGAGTTTCTTCATCGGGCTGTCCGTCAAAGTTGAGTGTAACCAAAACTGGAAATTGCTGTAAGCCATTAGTATATCCGTAAATATTGGTACCTGTTTGCTGGTTTATGTCACTAACCGCAATACCCGTTAGATTAACATTATTAGCTTGTGCTGCGAAGCTTGTATTTGCTAAGGATAATGCTGAGATGAGGGATAATGATAATAATTTAAGTTTCATAAATTGATCCTTTGTGATTTCATCGACTAGTTGGTTGTGAAGTCAGTAATTTGACAAGCTGGGGTATTTGCCGCATCAATGCCTTGCTTGAGATTGTTATAGCAATCCTGAGGATTGCTAACAAGCAATTGTCGTGGAAAGCTACTTTTGCTGATATAGGATTTAGCAACACCATAAGGATTATCCTTTGTGAAGATGCGTACCTCAACTTGAACGGTCTTCCCGCGAGAGCCATTATATTTTTTGCAGGCAGGGACATAAATATTAAAGCTATTACTGTTCGTGATGCTCAAAATTTGACTCATATCATTATGGTTATAATGCGAGGTTCTTTTGCAGGTTCTATGGAGGTAAATGCCAGTGACCCCCAGCTCGGCAAAGGTGAAGTTGCGTACAACACCATTATTATCGGTATAATTGGGTGGTGAGATGGTAATATTTTCCCCCGCATTAGCTATGCCAAGAATAAATAAACTGCTGCAAATAAGTGTTTTTTTTAACATGGTTGTATAAGCCTCGTGTGCTGTGATTTAATGCACGGTCATCATACTTAATGTTTTTATTTTTCAAGAGTGACGTGAGGTTATTTGAGAAGATAATCGTCTGCATTTTGATCAATGGGTTTGTCTTGCGTCAAGCGGTAACTACAGTGCCCACCGCCATGATAACTCACCAATGTTGAGTGTGGAATAAGCGCATGCATGGCTTTAGCATCAACATAGGGAGTTTGCGGATCATAGTGATTAGCAAGCATTAGTATCTTAGGCGTATCACCATCAAAGCTCAGTTTCGTCGGTGCTTTCATTAAGTTTTGCCAAAGTCCGGTGCAAGGTAATGAGAAATCAATCGCCATATGTTTGGTAATGTCGTCAAAGATTGGTTGGTTTAAAAACGCTAGAAATGAATTAAAGTTAAGGTGATATGAATCCTGACAAATAACGGCAGAATAAGCCGCTTGAATGGCAAGTTGATCATTGCGACTAAAGTCAAATAGGTCATCAATGTCTTGTTTTTGCATGATTTTATCAATCAGCAGATAGATTTTGTCATAATCCTTTTCATTATTAATAAAATCCATGACTCGATAGAGAAAATCGCTTTCTAACACTTGGCGCTTGTGAGCATAAACCTCGCCAAACTTTACACGTGTCAATGCTTGGTAAAACCTTATCCATGGATTGGGATAGATAGGACAGTGTGTGTCTTTGGCACAAAGATCAAAAGCATAATCAAAGCTTTCTTTATCAGCGATAGCCAGTGTTTTATTTGCCTCATATAAATTGCGATCAGCGCCCATCACTCCATCAAGCACAAGCTTATTAACATGTTGTGGGTATTTTGCCAGATAATATTCAGCTAAATAGGTACCATAGGATTGTGCAAGAAAGTTGATCTTGCCAAGATTTAACTGTTGGCGAATTTTCTCTAGATCTTGTAGCGTGTACTCTGTGCCCATACGTGTAAACAGCTTGTTATCATGTTTTTGGCAGCTAAGGTAGATTTGATTGCGTAAATCAATAAGTCCTGTGATGGCTTGTGGTAATGCTTCAACTTTGGCAAATTGATCATAAATACGCTCATTGATGTGGCAGTTAAGCCGTGTGCTTTGTCCGAAACCACGTGGATCAAAGCCTAAAATGGCATAGTCTTTTAATAGCCGTTGGCTAAACAGTGGTTGTAGATCCAATTCACTGACGGGCAACCAAGGACCACCTGGGTTATATAATAGAACCTTTTGCGCATGATAAGGGTTGTAAAGCGTAAGATAAATATCAATATCCCCAAGCTCAGGTTGCTTATATTCCAATGGTAACTTAAGCGTTGCACAGAGATAGTCCTTTGAATTTTGATGATTGCTGCAGGCTTGCCAGTGAATGGGTGAGTCTAAGCTTTTATGATTATTACTTGCTGATAGTGATGTTAACGTAAAGCATGATAGTAATAATCCGCTCGCTAGTGAAGTGGTATGTTTTAGCATATATTAATATTACCTTGTTATGCAGTAATTAAACCAAAGGGCTTGTGAAGTGGTTGTTGTTCTGGTTTTTCACTACTTTCTACAGTTAGGTTATGGTCACCATTAATGCGCTTGAATTGTTTGTTAGGCGTTGGCACAGATCTTGGTGGTGCTGGAGGCGGGGGAGCATTTAATGCTCGAGGACTAGGCACCGGCATCGAGGTGTTGATAGCTGTTGCCGAAGCTGTATTTTTAGCTGCGTAGTAAGCTTTGAGATTATTAATATTCTTCCCGACACTCATGCTTGCTGCATTTTTAACAACTGAAATGGCATAGTTCTCCCAATTCCATTTGCTCTGATAACCAGCGCCAATCATAATACCTTGTTCTATGGCAGGTTCAGCAAATATCATACCGATGTCATATGAAAATTTTGTTTGCGTGGAAGCGCTGCTAACACCAACGGCACCGCCTGCTGCTCCAAGTGTTGTTCCTATCGCCACGCCAACATAACCGCCATTACGCATTTGTTTGGCAAAATTTTGTTTATTTAAGCCAGCATTTGTCGCTTGTGCAGCAACGGAAGCAGAGCCCCCAGCGATAGCACCACTGATGGCTGCCATCATCATCGGGTGTGCAGTGGCAGTAGTGGGTGCTAATGCACCACCACTAGCAGCGATTGCCATGCCCATCGCTGTAGCTGTGGTAACGCCAACCCCCCAAACGATAACATGTTTTGCCCAATCGGGGATATGCCCTGAAGGATCAAACGCCATAACTGGATTGTTATCACTATAGGCATAACCATGTATACCTCCTTCACTAAAAGGGGATAAGCTGTCATATTGCAGAAAGATACCTAAGCGAGGATTATACGCGCGATAGCCATTGCCTAAAAATTGATTGCCACTTATTGTATCGGTTGATATGCCATTGAAACCTTTTAGATGTTGATCTAACTCAGGTGTATGCATTAAATCATTGTTTTTATCGATATCGCTGATGAAACCAAAGGGTAGGTAACGATAATAATGATTGAGTTTTTTATCTGGGGTGATATGACTGATAATGCTGCCTAGATTATCGCTTATGTAATGCTGAGTCTCAAACATGTTACTTTGACGGCTTAATTTAAACTCCCCTCCATCAAAGTAGGATTTAAGCAAATGATGTTGCTCACTACCAATGAGTTTATTATTGACATAATAATGGTAAATAGGACTTTGGTGTTGGTGTGTTTGCGCAGTTTGTTGCCCTTTAGCATCGTAGCGATAATGGATTATTTTGCCATTGGACTGGATTGACTTGGTTAATTCATTGTTGCTGTTATAGTTAAATTGCGTGGCTTGATCATCAAGCAGTAAGTTTCCACCTTGATCATAGTTGAGCATGTTGCTTACGCCATCTTCAATGATATGAGTTAATTGCGTTGGATGTGTTGCCTTGGCGACAAAAGGGATGCTTAGCGCTACTCCGATGAGTAATATGCCAAGCCTTCGTGTAGTAATATCTGTTATGTGTTCCATTTAAGCTATCCTTCCCGATTAATTAACACATCCGACACAGTAACAATATTAAGCATTCTTTAAAGTAACCACAGGTTATTTTTGTTGTTATGCACCATAGACATATTCGGTTTTATGCTCAATGGGCTTGTTATTTGCATCATGACCTTGGGTTGTGACTAAATCAAGTCGGTTTAACGCTTTGTTGTAGCGATAACTGGCATGATTGACAATATCACCATGGCTATCTGCAGGGCAATAGAACGTATCAGTTGATGCGGCATCTTTTTCTTGACAGTCAAACGCCAATAGCTGTTGGGTATCTTTGTCATATTGATATTGATTAATCGTATGTGGTGTGATGGTTTTGATGATATTGCCATCATCATTATAGGTCATTGTATAGTCATAACGCACACTGTTATCGGGTGTTACTTGACTGAAGTAAGACAGCTGAGGTAAGCCATTGTGTCCGTTGTACTCATAGCGTTTGATCAACACTGCATTACGTGATTCAACTACTTGCCCACGATCATCGTAGCGATAGCTGCTTTTACCTGCTAGGCTGTTGGTTTTGGCAATAACCCGACCAAGATTATCGTATTCGTAATCAGTGGTTGTATGCGCCAGTGAATCCGCTGTTTGTGTCAATACCCCATAGTTATTGAGCACTTCTGTATAGGTGACTGGGATCAAATTGTCTAACGTCGTTGTTGTTTGATAAACCGAGCCATCAGGATAGTAGCTGTAATTGATTTTGCTGTTTTCGTCAGAAACTTCAGTGACTTGTGCTGGGATCGCTGGGTTATCATAGCGATAGTTGATCGTTTTATCGGGTCGAGTAATTGTAATCAGTGAACCCAGTTCATTATAACTATAGTTAAAGACATCACCTTTTGCTGTTGTTTTGGTCAGCAGATCACCTTGCGGATTGTAGGTGTAAGTAGTTGTAGCACCTTGGACGGTTTCGCTAATCAATTGTCCTAATGCATTATATTGACGTGATCCTAGGAGATAGGTGACATCATTATTCGCATGATCAATGACTGAAAGATTGGTTACCTTGCCATAAAGGGGATCATATTGATAGATAAGACTACTTTGTGTGGCTTGTTGATCTTTTTGAGTCACCTCTCCTTTATTATTGTAGTGATACGTCGTTTTGTTGCCATGTTCATCTGTAGTGTTCGCAGTGCGTCCTAGACCATCATAGTTCTCAATAGTAGTTTTATAGGTTTCATTTTGCGTAATAATGCTATCTATCGTGGTTGATAAGGTATTTGCATTTGGCGTATTGCCGTTGGCAAGCGCGCTTAATGCATTCATTAACTGTGTTTTGGTTTGTGCATTATAAAGTGCTTTGCCGTTGTCAAATTGCGCATCAGATTTAGTTAAAATGACATAGCTGTGTTTGCCTAAAAACAGAGATTGTGTTTGGTTGTTTACTTTTGTTGCAACGACATTTTGTTCACTAACATTAATTAAGTCAGCTTGGCAGCCGGTAGGTTGCCCTATGGCGTTATGGCAAGGACTATTTGGCACGTCAATCACTTGACTATTGCTATAAAGCTTAAGGCTAATGCTACGATTACGGATACGATCGTTGATAGAATAATCAGCACTGCCGTCGGGGTTGATGGTCAGATCATTATTACCTGCCACATCATAGTGATAATAAGTGGTTAACGCTTTGTTTTGGTCGATATAATTGGTTTTATCGCTTATTTGCCCAAGTGCATCATAGTGTTGCGATGCAAGCGGGCGAATACCTGCGGGCAAATCCACTGCATAACTTGTCGTGCTGTGATTTGTGTCACTGCCAGCGCGTCCAATCTCACGACCTAAACTATCGTAATATACAAAGTCAATATCACCAGTGGCAGCATTGGTTTGCTTCACAGATAAAAGCCCACGTGTTGGATCAATATGGTACTCATAGTTATTAATGATTGGATTGACGCGATTAGCAAAGGCGATGCTTTGGATCGCTCGCCCAAGTAGGTCATACTTGTAGGTCATAACATTGCCATAAGCATCTGATTCACTAATCATTTGCCCTGTATAGGCGCTAATTGTTTTTGTTTTACCCTGAACGTGCTCTTTGCCATTAGTAATAGCTTCTTGAACAGTAATGGGTGCAAATGGTGTGCTATTGTCTTGATGGTAACTTGTCGTCATGGTAGCAGCTGAGTTATTGTCATCATTGAAGCTTTTTATCTTGTATAGCGTATTTAAATTCGTTGAAGTTGTAACGGTTTCGGCTGTAGTCAACCCAAAGTCAATCGCTGTTGGATCACTACTAGACACCGTTTTTTGCACATTTAATAATGGCTGACTAGCAGATAATTGGGCGTGGCTGTTAGTAGTCGCAGTATGAATTTCTTTGCCACTGACATAAGAGCTGCTATAGCTTTGAGCGCCATTTTCACGATTAATATTGGCAATTGGATAATTGGTTGTGATGGCATTAGGGGTTGTCATACCCTGAATGGTTGCAGGTGTTGTCGTTTCACTTGAAACAATATGGTCAAAAGGACCAGCAACACTGGCAGGATAATACTGATAATCGGTACGAATGCTATTTTGATCAATCTTAAAATTCATGAGTCCAGTATTTTGATCAAAGCCTGCGTAGCTGTATAAAGTGGCACCTGCTTGTCCGCCTTGACCATTGATACCAAAGCTTCTCTCTTGCATTGCAATAGGCTGTAAGTAGCCAGCGCTAAGTCCACTGAAGTAGCCATTGCTACTTTGCTCATACGTCTGTGAGGTTTGTTTAATGAGTTGTCCATTCGCATAGATTTCGGTTTTTATCGGGCGATGAAAATGGTCATAAGTTGTTGTCGTGGTTTGTGTATTGCCATTATCATCCTTTATTGTCTGACTTGATTGATAGGTATAGCCACTTTTAACATTAACCAGCATTGGATCTTCTTGGCTTGATGGTTTTGCCCCTGAGCCAAACCCAAGATAGTTGTGTCCGCTTGGGTCGTAACTGTATTCGATAACTTGTGCAGGCTCCATCATGGTTTGACCATTTGACATCCAACTTGGATATTGGGTATTGGAATGAATAACTTGTTTAGAAACAACAGGAAGCGTTTGTCCTGTTAGGGTTTTAAGTGAGGCGTTGTAATCAACATGAAACGTTGCACCAGTAGGCAGCGTCAAATCACTAACAAAACCTAACGGATTATAGCCGATAATGGTTGTGGCTTGCTCACCATCATCGATAGGCGTTGTCATGGATATAAGTTGCTTTCCTTGGATATTAAGCGTCACATTTCTAGGTGTACCATCGATGCCTAGCGATTGTATGTTTACGGTGCTTGTTTGATAGTTTATTTTGATGCTGCGCACATTTTTGCTATTCTCATCACCGTCAGTTATGGCAACAAGCTGGTTTCCTTGATAGCTATAATTGGTGGCGTAACCTAACGCACTGACTGTCTTAACAAGATAGCCCTTTTGGTTAAAATAGCTGACATTACCATTGGCATCGGTAAAACGATAACTGCCATCTTTAGCTTGTTGGAAAGCAAATTGAGAACCTTGGAGTTTAGCATACTGTAGTTGATTCCCTGGAAGCATGCGATAACGTCCGCCACCAGGTAATAGGAAAGTCGCTGTTTGCATATCGACATAAGGGAGACTAAAGCTCCAACTAGGCGCTACAGGATAGGCACTAAAGGCATTTGCCCCTGTGTACTCAATACTTAAATCAACTTGCCCACCTTGTAGTGCGTTTGCCCATAAAGAACCGACTTTGAATGAAACGCCAAGGCTGCCGGTGCGTGGGTCAACCTCAAATCCGCCCATGCTTTTTAAGTTGTAGGCATTGGAGACAATATCATTGTTGATATCAGTAGCCGTTAAGTTAAACTCGGCATGGTTAGATGCTTTTGTTGTGGTAATGTTTGATTCAGCTAGATCATTAGTGATCTGAGGAGTTTCTAAAGATCCTGTATCAGGTGCAGTGACGATGCTACTATGATCTGTGCTAACATCTGCATAAATGGGTGAGCTCAGTAAGGTGCTTAATAATAAGCAGCTGATTTTTTTTAGTTTGAAGGTGTGTCTATCTTTCATAAGTTTCCTTGATATTAGTAGGGGTATTGGGGTGAGTAATTCAACTTTAGCAAAGGCAGGAAATGCGTGTAGTGACTTCAAGTTATTTTTAATCCGCCACTTTGTCTTGTGATTATATCAATGAGGAATAAGAAAATATGTCAAAGAGTGTAGGAGGATTTCCATTATCAATTTTATGCGCTGTCGGTATTTTTAAGCTATCTCCTTTGCGTTCATTGAGTAAATTTAGACTTTTACTATTAGGCTTTCTAGAGCTATTTTGCTGTGATGAATCTCCTTTGAGAGCATCTTCAAGTGTTGGTAATCCTGATTTTGTAGTGGCTGTTGTGATGGCTATCCCACTGTGAACAGCCGCATTAGCCGCAAAATTCATGCCAAAATTCTGTAAATTAACCCCTTTTTGTAATCCGGTAGCGATGCTTAGGCTTTCTTGAGCAATAGCGCTTGCAGCAGACTTAGCTACAACATGAGTAACAACATTTGAGGTTACTTTGCCGATGCCATATCCTGCAGCTTCTCCTGCGGCAAGGGTGCCAAGACCAACGACCACATTTTTCCAACCGGTAGAGCGCATTTGATGCGTCCAATTTTTGTGTGCCTCTGCATCGGCAATTGAGTCTGCTATAACAGGTGTAGTGACTGATAACCCTATGGCTGCTGTAGACATAAAACTTGTATAACTAGTGAGAACCATTGGGGTGGCTGCTCCTCCTGTTGCCATAATAGCTAAGCCAGAAGCAACTGCTGTAAGAGTGAGTCCAGCAATCATGTCAACTCGTTGCCATTTGCTCATATGTCCTGAGGGGGCAAATGCCATAATGGGGTTATTATCACTGTAGGCATAGCCATTAATGCCCCCTTGATCAAATGGCGATAAACTATCGTATTTCATAAATAATCGTAGTCTTGGATTATAAGCTCGATAGCCATTACCTAGAAATTGATTACCCGTGATCTGATCTGTAAGCATATCGTTGTAGCCCTTACTTGAGTCAGCTAAGTCAAACACATCAAATGTTGCGCTATCTGACTTCATGTCACTTTGATAACCAAAGGGTAAATAGCGATAGAAGTGAGCAAGTTGCTGAGATTGATCAATAAGAGTAATGATGCTACCAAAATTATTCTGCAAGTAATATGAGGCTTTTATTTGATTGTTTGTGACAGACAACTGTCCATGTTCAAGGTAGTGCGTGATATCATTAACTTGCACGTCATCCAGCAGTCGTCGATCCTGATAAAAATGGTAAAGTGGTTCACTTTGATTGAAGGATTCTACCATTTGTTGATTAAGCGCATTATAGCGGTACTTAATAGTATTGCCATTGGTTTGCAGTACTTTTATGAGCTCGTTATCGCTGTCGTAGATTAGGAGATTGGCTTGATCATCGAACGAGATATTACCATTTTGATCATATTGAATGGTTTTAACAATGCCATCTTCTATAATGCTGCGCAATTGGTCTGGATTACTGGGATAATTTAACGTGGCATATGCGTGCCCGTAAGTGTAAAGCAATAATAAAGGCGCTAAACTGAAATAGCTCAATGGTATGTGGCAATAATTTCGCATGCTATGTCCTTATCTACTTACTAGCCTCACCTTGCTGAAACTATCAAATACTAATTGGTAGTGACTGCCAAAGTTATAAGGTACGGGAAAACCGGTTGAGAAATTGTTTGAAATGTTTCTTAAAGCTATTACCTTGCCATCGACAACAATCGTGTCGACGTATGGTATATGAGTAGTCCCATCTTGCACAGCCTCATGTTTAAAAGTAAGGATAGCAGAACTGCCATCTGCTGTTTTTAATACCCAAGAAGCACGTTTATTAGCCTGATTACAGGTTCTAGCATCTTTGTCCATAAAAATAGAAAGCTCGGCATCTTGTGGATTGATATTAAGCGTTTGTGGTCTCACATACGACACACATTTAGAATATTTATGTCCGGTAATGTAGTTGACTGATAGCTGTGTGTCATTGGCATTATTTTGAAAAATCATGGGATGTGAGCCAGAAGCAAAAGCATTCATACTGCTTAGCAGTCCTAGTGTGATGCATAATTTAATGGTTCGCATAAGAAAACTCCTTGGGTTTATAAAAAACATTAAACTTGTTAATGCTCGTATTAGGCTAAAGCATAGGGATATCATAACGAGATAATGGATATACAACAGTAACCTAAGGTTCTTTGTGATTGAGTTTGGTTGGATTGCTGTTTATTTAAGAAGCATCAATGTAAAAATCCCAGATATTAACACAAACCAACTAGCCAAAGATCAGGTTTTTAGGCTACACTTTGGGTGGAAATTAAATTACAAAGATATTTCAATAATCAACCTTTAAAAGGAGTTTACATTTATGAATAAAGTAATTAGGCCAAAACGTGTGTATGCTGCCATTTGGATGCTTTATGGTGCAAGTATTTTAGGACTGCTAGATTTGCTGACCTCATCAACATTGGTTATGGTTCCAATGGAACATGTTTGGCTTGATGTGGTTGCTTATATTGTGCTCATTGCAGTTGCATTTGTTATTAGCTTAGGGGTTAAGGCGGCAAAATGGATTTATATAATCCTTGCGATTATCTGGTATGCGTTTTTAATCTTTTATTTGCCAGAGCACGCCAGTCATCCGCTTAATTTCTGGTTAGTGTTTATTGAAATTATTTTAATCATTGCCGCATTTTATATTTTGTATCAGCCAAAAGCCATGCGTTGGTTTAATAAAGCGCAAAAAATCTAAATTCTCAATCTTTAATAATTCTTTTCTCTACTTAAGTTTCACTTAATTTGATCTTGATATCGTCACGAATATTGTTTTTCTAATCCTATGCATTATTAATTATTCAGCTTTTGTTCGAAAAATAATTGCTTGATAATACATGTTTTTAACAAAACAGAATGGATATTAAGTGTAAATAATTAAGATTTAACGAAATTAAGGGGGCTTATGTGACTTACAGTAAGTGTGCACTTTTTGTGGCATTGTTAAGTGCGATTGGTTATTTTGTGGTGATCAATTCGTCTGCCATTTTATTGCCCATGCTATTTATTATGATGCTAATCGTATCGTTATTAGTATCTTTACGGTTGGCCTCTAGATCTGAGACAAGATTTAAGCAGCGTTACCAATATTTATTTGTTGTATTAAGCGCGCTGATGACAGGGGCTGTTTTATATGGGCTTCTAAAGTCATTGAATAACCCTGAGACAATATCATTCTTGATTGGCAAGATAATGATTTTTGTATCTATTCCTTTTATTTACCAGTTGATGTATAAGAGCATACTGTGCATTCATTACTTGCTGTTTCGCCCAAAGCTACCAATAGATGAGTCAGTTAATGCGACTGAACTGCCAAGTTGTAGTATTTTAATCGCGACCAGAAATGAGCCGTTTGATGTCTGTAAATTAACGTTTGATTCAGCAAATGCACTGATTTATCAAGAGGATAAAAAAGAAATCATAGTCGTTGATAATAGTGATCTGGATCATCCGGATCTTCTAAAATGGCAAAGCTATGTTGAAGAACATGCGCAAAATGGTTCGCTAACCAATTATAAATTTATTCACAGACAAGGTACGGACGGCTTTAAACCAAAGAATTTAGATATTGGTATGGCGCATATCACCAAAGATCATGTGCTATTGCTAGATGCTGATTCGACGTTAAAAGAGGATACTTTGCTTAAAACAATGCCAGAGTTTGTAAAAGACCCTAATCTGGGGTTTGCGTCACTCTTGATCAAAGGAACCAATCAATCATGTAACTTCTTTGCTAAAATCGGCTGTATTTCACAAAATATGTTGCGCTATAGCATGAGCTTAATTGGGCAGGCAGGTTTTGTGATCTTTCAAGGACATAATTCGATATGGTCTATGCAGGCATTGCAAAAAGTCGGTAACTGGCTTGAAGAGTTTCGTGGTGAACCAATGATTGTCGAAGATGTGGCTGCAGCCGTTCGCTGTTATTTTAAAGGGTCATATGGTAAAACAATATGGGTAGAGTCTGGTGAATGGGTTCCGACTTCTTTAAAAGAATGTCAATCGATGTGGATGCGCTGGACATATGGCAATATGCAAATTACGCATAAATACATTGGTAAAATTTGCCGCTCAAGATATATCAGCGTCAAAGAGAAGCTTGATATTCTTAATCAGATGTTTTCTTTTTTTACTGTGCTTACGCCGTTTATCGCGCTTTTGAGCATCTTTTTCCCAGCGCAATCAGTGATATGGCTAAGCATGTTGGCACTTAGCTTTATTCCTTCCGTGCTCTATGCCATCGGCTATGGACTTAAAAATAAATCCGAGCATAAGCAATCTATCTTTGCACGTGTTTGGGAGCTTTATTTAGGCTTCTTTGTGATGAATTCCTTTATCACCTGGGTGTCAATGAAAGCCGTTTATAATTATCTTATGGGGATATCGCAAGGTTGGAAACCAACGGGCAAAACGGCAGAAAGTGCCCAAAGTTGGGCAAGTGTATTGACAAATTATAAGAGCATTTTATTTTATTGTGCTTTTGCCATGGGGGCATTTGTAACAAAGACGACGCTTGAAATTTATAACGGTCACGAGATGATTGTGCCGCTTATTTCTCAGCTTGGTGGTTTGAGTTTTGTATTAAGTTTAGGGCTTGCTTTGCCTGTGTTTGGTCAAGAGCGCATGCAGGAAGTCGAGGAAATTAATAAAATGAGCATTGCATTTGAGATGCGTTAGTCGGCGCACGCTAAGCATAGCGCTAAGTAATACTTCACACCATAGACCATGGCATTCACAGATAAGTCAAAGGTTGGTTCATGCACCATCGAGGTGAAGCCTAAAGTTTCATTACGCACACCTAAAAATGCATAACATGCCGGAATTTCTTTGGCAAAGTAGGAGAAGTCCTCTGATGCCATCCATGGGATATGAGATAGCAGCGTGTTTTTCTCACCGACCACGTGATTGGCTGCAACAATGGATTTTTGTACGCAATTGGCATCATTTTGCGTTTCAGGATAACCAGGCAGATAATCGATATCAACCGATCCGGCATAAGTGTGGGCGATACCATTGGCTATTTCATATAAGCGCTTTTTAACAAGCTCGCGCGCAGCTTGGCTAAGATAGCGAATACAGCCCTTAAGTTTGGCTTTATCGGCAATCACATTATAAGCACTGCCAATATTAAGTGCAGTGATAGATACCACTGCAGGATCAAAGCTTGAAAGGTTTCTTGAGGCAATCGTCTGCACAGCATTGACAAATTGCGTTGCCATAATCATCGGATCATTGGTCGTGCATGGCGTACTGGCATGCCCACCTTTGCCGATAAAGGTAAGATCAAATAGATCGACACCGGCTAAGGCGACAGGTTGGCAAATTTGCATTTTTCCTTCATCAATTGAGGGTAAGACATGGATACCATAAATCGCACTAACACCTGCTAATGCACCATCTTTGATCATCGCTGGTGCGCCACCGGGTAAAACCTCTTCAGAAGGTTGAAATAAGAAGCGTACATTAATTTTTAATTGAGCTTTTTGAGTAACCAATGTATGCGCTGTGGTGAGCACCATCGCACAATGCGCATCATGCCCGCACATATGTGCTTTGCCATCGATGGTTGACTTGTAATCACACGTGTTTTGCTCGTGTATTGGTAACGCGTCCATATCAGCACGCAATGCAATCATTGGATAATCAGGGTTGACAATCAAATCAGCGATAAGTCCTGTTTTGCCAATATTACGCTTAATCGTTAACCCAAGCGTTTGTAGCTTGCCTGCGATAAAATCGGCAGTATTCTCAACATCAAAGCCAAGCTCAGGGTGGCGGTGAATATGCTCACGCACTTCACGTAAATAGTTTTGGTCAATCGTTAAGTCATCAATGATATTAGCCACCGTGAGTCTCCTTTTTTGACAAATGTTTCAGTGTGTTTGCTGTAACCAATGAGGCAGTTAAGCAGCTGATTAAAATCAGCAAAATGGTACTATTTAAAACCGCATTACTTAAAATACCCGTTTTATAGCCGACCAAAATAATCGCTAAAGTTGCAGCGGCGTGCGCGCTACTTAAACCAAAGATTAAACGACCATCAAGGGGGGACAGTTTAAGTGTAAGTTGGGTAAATTTAGCGGCAAGCCATTTACTTAAAAGCGCAACAATGATTAAAGTAATCGCGATACCTAAGACATGATGAATATCAACAAGCACATGTAAGTTCACAATTATACCAACGCTAATCAGGAAAACCGGAATAAACAAGGTATCACCAATAAAGTGAATTTCAGCCTTTAATTTTTTCTTTTTGGCAACAAAGCGATTTAAGGCAAGGCCTGCAAAAAACGCACCAATAATCGCATCAACACCAATGATCTCAGCAAGTAATGCCAACAGAAAAACGACCAATAATACAAAGGTATAGTGCAGACTTTTTTTGCGTGCAAAAAGATAAAAAAAGCCTCTAGCAATATAAGGAATAACAACAAAGGCAATAAGACTGAAAAGGATAAAACCAATGACAAGACTTATCAGCATCATCATACTACTACCTTCTTGATGAAGCCCAGTAACCAACGCCAGAATAAGTAGCACTAGCGTATCGGTAATAATGGTGCCTCCCACGGCGATGGCAACTGCTTGGCGTTTGGCATGTCCTTTTTTACTGACCATCGGGTAAGCAATCAAGGTGTGCGTTGAAAACATAATCGCAACCAAAATAGTTGCATTAACTTGAAAACCAAAGCCATAATGAAACACGGGGAAACCTATGGCAAAAGGAATAATAAAGGTCAGTATACCAAAGAGTATGCTTTTGCGTTTATGTAGTTTAAATTCTTTCATCTCAAGCTCAAGACCAGCTAGAAACATAATATAAAGAAGCCCCGTGGTAGCAAAAATCGTTACCGCAAGGTTTTGATCTAAAATATTTAAGGCATGGGGGCCGACGATAATACCGGTGATAATCAATCCGATAATGCTCGGTATTTTACTGTAATGACAAATCACTTTAGCCGCAAGAATAAGGGCTAAAACAACGGCAAAAATGCTCACAGGATTATCGAGTGGTAGGGCAAATAGGTGTTTAAGCGTTTCAAGCGTATGCATGAATAATCCTTGTTAATTATGTTTTGAAAGGCGTATGCAATACGCCCCTACGTCATCATTATTATCGGCAAAGATATTGCCAAAGTTATTTCTATCCTAATACATCAACTCCTTCAGGTGGCGTGAAGTTGTAGGTTTTAGCGGGGATCTTTGCAGTGGAGATATCATAAAACTCAATATGCGTGGACTGCCCAACTTCTGTTTGGATAAGCATGGACTTTGGTGTGATGTCAGCGAAAGTAATATCGATATATTTAATCAAAGATTGATCATTTACTTTTGGTGTTAATCGATAAGTATGCTCGCCATTTTGCGTGATACTAAAGAGTTTTTGCAATACTTTGCTATCACCGGTTAATAGTAGCAAATAAGGTGCTTGAGAGATGTTTTTAGGCACCTCACTAATTGTCACTTGCTCTAAATCTTCATCATAGTTCCAAAGTTTTTGCCCATTAGATAACAGCATTTGTTTTTGTGGGGACTCAACCTGCCATTTAAAAAAGCTTGGTTTGCTCACCCATAGTTCACCCATACTCGTTTCTTTAATGCCTTGCTGTGGATTAACTAGACTTTGACGAAATTTGGCATGCATGTTTTTAAGGTTGGTTAATAACGTAAACAATGTATTATTAGCATCATTATTTTTGATATTTTCAATATTCTTAGAATTCTCAAGGGTGGCAGTTTTCGTTGGTATTGGTGTGCTGCTTTTATCTGCTGCAAACGCAGGCTTTAATAGTGTGCTAGAGAGTAGCGTAATGGCGGTGAAACCTAAAAGACTATATTTAATCAACGGCTTTATTTTTTGTATATTGTTCATTGTTGTTACCTTTTTACCAGTACTTCACGCATACCATTGCTTTGCATTTCACTCACAAGACCAGCTGCTTCCATTTCCTCAATTAAACGTGCTGAGCGGTTATAACCAATACGCAAGCGGCGTTGAATGTTTGAAATTGATGCGCGCTGTGTTTCAAGTACGATTTTAACGGCTTCATCATATAGTGGGTCAGTGCTATCAGCACCTCCTTCACTATCACCTCCTTCTTCATCTTCACTAGCGGTGATGCTATCGATATACTCAGGTTCGCCCATTTCTTTCCATGCGGCAACCACGCGATGCACTTCATCATCATCGACAAAAGCACCATGCACACGTGTCGGTACACCTGAACCAGGCGGTAGATAAAGCATATCACCATGACCTAAGAGCTGTTCAGCACCTTGCTGATCTAAAATGGTGCGTGAGTCAATCTTTGATGACACTTGAAAGGCGATACGTGTTGGAATATTGGCTTTAATCAATCCCGTAACAACATCAACCGATGGGCGTTGTGTTGCAAGGATTAAGTGGATGCCTGCGGCTCGTGCTTTTTGTGCTAAACGTGCAATTAGCTCTTCCACCTTTTTACCCACGACCATCATCATATCAGCAAACTCATCAGCAATGACAACGATGTAAGGTAGCTTCTCTAATAATGGTGCATCTTCATCGTGCCCTGGACGCAGCTTAAGCCAAAGTGGATCTTTCATTGGCTCGCCTGATTTTTCAGCCTCAAGGATTTTCTCATTTAATCCGGCAATGTTGCGGACACCCGCAGCTGCCATAAGCTCATAACGTCGATCCATTTCTTTGACACACCAACGTAGCGCGTTAGCAGCCTCATTCATATCAGTAACAACCGGTGTCAAAAGATGAGGTATCCCTTCATAGATAGATAACTCAAGCATTTTTGGATCAATCATAATAAGGCGTAGATCATCCGGTGCTGACTTATACAGCATACTGATAATCATCGCATTGACACCAACTGATTTACCAGAACCAGTCGTTCCTGCAACCAGTAAATGTGGCATTTTGGCAAGATTAGCTGTTTCAGGTGTGCCTGCAATATCAACGCCAAGTCCCATGGTCAAAGGGGAGCTAGATTCGATAAATTTCTTATGCGCCAATACTTCTTTTAAACGCACCATTTCACGCTTTTGGTTTGGTAGCTCAAGGCCTACATAAGGTTTGCCTGGAATGACTTCTACAACACGAACACGTGCCGCTGATAGAGAACGTGCTAAATCTTGCGCCAAACCACTTAATTTACTGACCTTAACTCCTGGGGCGAGTTCCACTTCAAAACGCGTGATAACAGGTCCTGGATAACTGCCAACAACTTTAACTTGCACACCAAAATCAGCAAGCTTCTCTTCCACCAATAACGCCATCTTTTGTAAGAACTCTTTAGAGATAAGCTCTTTTTTTGCTTCAGGATCATCTAATAGATCTAATGATGGCAAGCCCGTGATTTTATCAGTCTTATTTTTAGGTTTTACTGACTTATTTATAGGTGTTGGTAAAGGGATATCCTCGATCTCAGGTAATACCTCATCATCCAGCGCTTTTGTCAGTGATTTTGGTGTGAATTCATCATCAAAAGGCTCAAAAGAGATCTCGCGATCATCTATGCGTTGATTGATGTCTGGATCATTGTAGTGTAAGTGATCAAGTGTGTCATGCTCAGGGATAAAGTTATCTTGCTGTTGCTGTTCTTGTTCATTTTTCGCATTCTTTATCAGTAATTTTTGCTCTTTTAATTGTGCCTTTTCATCCTTTTTCTGCTGCTTTAATGCTTCTTTTTGTGCTTTTTGCTCAGCGCGCTTTAGTGCTCTTTGCTCTTTTTCTTCGTCAGAGTTTGTGAAAAAGTCTTTTAGCGTCATTACAATAAAACGAATAAGAGCAGCAAGGCAGCGAATCCAAAAACCACCTGAGAACAAGGTTAAACCTAAAGCAAAAGCAACAATAAGTACCAAAATGCTACCAGCAGTGCTTAAGTATAAAATGGCATATTTAGCAACTTCTTGCCCTAGAATGCCACCGGCACCTTCAGGCATGTAAACGCTAAAAACAGATAGTGCAATTTGTGCAAGTCCACTACCTGAGAAGATGAGTAAAATAGCACCGGCAAAACGCATAAGCATCAGCAGAATACTACTTTCAGCAAAGGTTTTACGCTCAAGGAAAAGCTGCCAGATGCCATAGACCAATAAAAAGGGAATCAAAAAACCAAAGACGCCACAGATGCTCAAAATGATGTTCGCAGTATAAGCGCCGACAATGCCGGCGTAGTTGTAGACCTTATCTTGCGATTGAGCGATCGTCCAGCCTGGATCATTACTGTTATATGAAAAAAGTGATAACAATAAAAACAAGGCAATCGCACCCATTAATACAAGCCAAGTAATCCGTAAGCGATCAACCAACAGTGGATGAAGCTCCTTTTTAACGGTTGCTTGATTGGCAGATTGTTTTGCTGTTTTAGCTGTTTTGTCGGCTCTTGTTTTCTTGGAATCCGCTTTTTGTGATGTGTTTTTCTTACTTTTACGCAGCAGCGCCACTCTTTATTCCTCATATTCATCGAGATTAAACGCATCTATCATACCAAGGGCAAAACAAAGCAGGCAACTCGTTTTGCCAGAATTAATAGAATGTTAACAGATTAATGATGTTCGCCTTTCTCTGCTTGTCGCTAGTAGGTCTTCTCAGGTAGAATGGCACAAGTTCATTTGCGATAAAAAACTAACATAAGGAAACTTAAAGATGAATAACGCATTTTATGACCATCTACGTCAAGGGATTAATGAGATCAAAGAAGCAGGAACGTACAAAGGTGAGCGAGTTATCAATTCACCGCAATCCTCAGATATTACCCTTAAAAATGGGGCGAACGTTATTAACTTTTGCGCGAATAATTATTTAGGACTTGCCGATAATAAGGACTTAGTCGAAACTGCTAAAAAAGCACTGGATCAATATGGTTATGGCGCGGCATCTGTACGCTTTATTTGTGGCACACAAACGCCACACAGAGAGCTTGAAGATTTGATTAGTCAATATCTGAAAATGGAAGAAACCATTGTGTTCCCATCATGTTTTGATGCTAATGGTGGGGTGTTTGAATCTATCTTGACTGCTGAAGATGCGGTGATTAGTGATGCATTAAATCACGCCAGTATTATCGATGGTGTGCGTTTGTGTAAAGCAATGCGTTTTCGCTATAAAAATAATGATATGAGTGATCTTGAAGCGCAATTGCAAGCGGCTGATGAGAAAGGTGCGCGCTTTAAGCTTATCGTTACTGATGGTGTTTTCTCAATGGATGGTATTATTGCCAATTTACAAGGTGTCTGCGATTTGGCGGATAAATATAATGCCATCGTGATGGTTGACGACTCTCATGCCACAGGATTTATTGGTGAAGAGGGGCGTGGTACACCAAGTTATTGTGGTGTTGAGGGCCGAGTTGATATTATCACCAGTACGTTGGGTAAAGCACTAGGTGGTGCTTCAGGTGGCTTTGTTGCAGCGCGTGCGCCAATTGCTGAGATGTTAAAACAAAAAGCACGTCCTTATTTATTTTCAAATGCCTTAGCACCAATGATTGCAGCAACATCAATGGCAGCGATTAAATTGGCAATGAGCTCAGATGAAAGACGTGATGTGTTGCAACGCAACCAAAAACATTTCAGACAAAAAATGACAGCAGCAGGTTTTGACTTAATTCCTGGTGAGCACCCGATTATACCGGTGATGTTATATGAAGAGAAAAAAGCCGCCGAAATGGCAGAGAAGTTACTTGAAAAAGGTATTTATGTGATTGCATTTTCCTATCCTGTGGTTCCTAAAGGTTTAGCGCGTATTCGTACACAAATGTCAGCTGCACATACGCTTGAGCAAATTGATAGAACCGTTCAGGCATTTACTGAGGTTGGTAAGGAAATGGGGATTATTTAAAATGCATAAAACAATGAAAGCATTATCTAAGCTCAAAGCTGAGCCCGGTATTTGGATGACTGAGCTACCTATTCCTGAAGTCGGGCATAATGATGTATTGATCAAAGTTAAAAAAACAGCAATTTGTGGTACGGACTTGCATATTTATTTATGGGATGAATGGTCGCAAAAAACAATCCCAGTACCGATGGCAGTTGGGCATGAGTTTGTTGGTGAGATTGTTGACGTAGGTTGTGAGGTTAAGGGTTTTAAAATTGGTGATCGCGTTTCAGGGGAAGGGCATATCACCTGTGGATTTTGTCGCAATTGCCGTGCCGGTAAGCGTCATCTATGCCGCAATACTGTCGGTGTTGGTGTTAATCGTCAAGGTGCATTTGCTGAATATCTAGCAATTCCTGCGGAGAATACCTTTAAAGTGCCTGATTATGTGAGTGATGATATTGCCAGTATGTTTGATCCTTTTGGTAATGCCGTACATACCGCGCTATCTTTTGATCTTACCGGTGAAGATGTACTGATTACAGGTGCGGGTCCTATTGGCATTATGGCAGTAGCGATTGCGCGTCACGTCGGTGCTAAGCATATTGTGATTACTGATATTAATGATTATCGCTTAGAGATGGCAAGGCAAATGGGCGCGAGTGTTGCCCTAAATGTCAAAGATTATAAAACAGCAGCTGAACAAGCTAATGCGTTAACAGAGACGATGAATAAGCTTGGCATGACCGAAGGCTTTGATGTTGGTCTTGAGATGTCGGGGCATCAAGCAGCAATTAATGCAATGATTCAGACAATGAATAATGGTGGCAACATTGCTTTGTTAGGTATTGGTGGTGCTGAAGTCACTGTGCCGTGGAATGATATTGTTTTTAAAGGTTTGCACTTAAAGGGTATCTATGGTCGTGAGATCTATGAAACTTGGTACAAGATGGCGAGTATGGTGGGCTCAGGCTTAAATGTAAACCCTGTAATCACACATCAGTTTCATGTTGATAATTTCTTAGAAGGATTTGAGCTGATGAAGTCAGGGCAGTGCGGTAAAGTTATTTTGAACTGGGCATAATTCGGCTATGACCATATTCCAGCTCACTTTGATTGTGTAAGTGCTGGCTGAGCGTAAGTCGAAGCCTCTATGAAGTGTGATTTTGCCAAGCTTACCCACTTCGACCGATGCTCAGCGCACCGCTTCGACTTACGCTCAGGGTACGGTGAGCACTTGTGGACGAATATTTAGTCTTAGCCCATTAAGTCCAATAATTTATATCTTATATTCCTTGCCTTTTACTTACTTTTGGTATCGAATGTTACCCTTTCTAGGGAAAACAATTAGAGAAATATATGAACGTATTAAAAGGGCAAGGTAGTGTCCTAACCATCGCAAGCTTAACTGAATTTGGTGAGCGCTATAGCTACTATGTGATTCAGTCATTATTAATCTTCTTTTTGATTCATAAATTTAATTTACCTGAGGCAAAGGGTGCCTCTCTTGTTGGTACGGTGCTTAGCATGGTATATATCTCAGCACTCGTTGGTGGGTATATTGCCGATAAGCTCATCAGCTATTACCGTGCGGCAACACTTGGTGTGATGTTTATGATTGCTGGCAGCTTAGTGTTAGCCATTGCAAGCTCTGAAAATTTACTTTTTCTGGGTCTTTCATTTATTTCAATTAGTACGGGATTGATTAAATCAAATATAAGCTCATTTATCGGACGCTTTTATGATAAGACCAATGCGACAGAAGGGCAGCGTGATTTTGGCTTTAATATCTTTTATGTTGGGATCAATTTAGGGGGCTTTGCCGCATTATTTGTTGCCTCTTACTTAAGTGAAACCTATGGCTTTGCCGCACCTTTTTATTCGAGCTTGATCGTATCGGTGTTGGTGCTGATCAATTTGATCGTCGGTTTTTTTATTTTGGCAAAGCATATCAAAGAAGTGAGAATCAATTTAGCCATTGTTGCTAAAACCATTTTAATCTTGGCAGTGTATTTTGTGGTGGTCTTTCTGGTGTTGAAGAATCCAATCATTGCCAATGTTGCCATTACAGTTGCAGGACTAGGCTGCTTTATCGTTATGCTTGTCTCAGCGCAAAAAAAATATTGGCGCAATGTCATTGTTGCTTTTATCTTTTTTGTGTTGTCAATCTTGTATTGGGCGCTATTTTTTCAGATCTTTATTTCAGTGCTGTTGTTTATTTCAAAAGGAGTAAGTAATGACTTTTTTGGTTGGCATATTTTAGACTCGCAGTTTTTAAGCTTTGAGTCAGCAGGTGTCTTAATCTTTGGCTTCTTTATGGGAAAACTGTGGTTGTCATTAGAACGCAAAGGCAAAGCAGTGCAGGATATTGATAAATTTAATATTGGCTTTATCTTACTCGCCGTTGTTTTCTTAGTTATTTGGGTTGGTATTCAGTTAACACCTAAAGGTCAAGGCGTTCCCGCAGTATACATGATCATTGCCTTTTTGATTATGGCAATCAGTGAGCTATCACTATCAGCAATTGGTTTGTCGCTTATCACGAAATTAGCACCACCTAATTATGTCTCTTTATACATGGGGATCTGGTTGGTAACCCTTGGCATTGGCGGCAAACTTGCCGGTGTCATTGCTCAGTGGGCACCTGTGACTGGTGATATCCATAGTATTAAAACTGGAATGTCTGAAGGTTTGCAGTTGTTTATTGTCTTAACGATAGTCGGCGCTTTTTTGTGTTTATTGTTAAGACGTTTTGTGATTGCTAAGCGATGAATCAAGAATAACTTGTGTTTTAATTTCCCCCTCACCCGTGCAGCTTAAGCAGCACGAGCGATCCTGCAAGGGGAGCTAGCTAGTGCAATTTATTTGTAGCGATCATTAACCTTTTCTGGCACCAAATACGATAGATAGTAAAATCAGCACAGTACCAATACCTTGTACTAAGGTAATATGCTCGCCTAAGAAAATAAATGAAAATGCTAGTGTTGAGATAGGCATCGCCGCAGTAACAAGGCCTGCGGTACTTGAACTGACCTGATCGCATCCCATAAACCAAAACAGATAGAATAAAGCAGAGGCAACGGATACTAAGAGTAAAACAAAATAAGCATTGAAACTCAAACCAATGAGCTCGTGCCAATTAGCGAAAAACAACAGTGGAATCATTGCAATCGCATTAATGAGGTTCATCAAAAATGCCGATTTAACTGCGGGTAATTGAGCGTTTTTAAATTTGCTAATGACATAATAAAGTGCTTCAGGAATCATCGCTAAAAAGATGATCATATCTCCAATAATTGATAATGCTGAAAAGTCTTGATTTGATAGACTTGAGCCATTAATCGCAATTAAGCCAATGGTAGCAAATAGGATGCACAATGCTTTAAAGCGGGTAATGCGTTGGCGGAAAATAATAAAAGATAAGATAATGATCATCGCCGGCAATGTGCTGCTGATAAGTCCTGCCATACTGGCACTAGTGAATTGAATCCCTGAGAGCATCAAAAGATTAAAAAACATGCCTGCACACAGCGCTTGTGCAATCAAAATCAGCCAATCTTTCTTGTTAAGCGATGAAATGGTGCTTTGTGCATTATTGGTTTTTTTGATAAAGGGAATACATGCCAAAAGAACAAGGCTGCCAACAACAAAGCGTATTTCAAGTAAGGCAATAATCGATAAGTGTGACACCAAAAATTTAGAGCCGGTGATGTTGATCCCTGTCACCATTTGCGCAACGATTAATGATAAGATGCTCCACATAAATTCTTTTCCCGTGCCCGTTGTAAATATTATAGAAAATAAGTATAAACCTCAAAAAGAGCGTAATACTAGCGATTGTTATGATCTAGTGATATTTAGTGGCGCCCAACTTTGGCAGGTTGGCATCACCTCAAGTGTGTTGATGTTGATATGTTGAGGCAATGATGTCGTGAAATAAACAATCTCAGCAATATCATGTGCAAGCAATGGTTCAGTTTGGTCGTACACTTGATTGGCTTTTTGAGCATCTCCCTTAAAGCGCACTACGGAAAATTCCGTTTGCGCAAGTCCAGGTTCAATATCAGTGACACGAATATTTTTGCCTTGAAGATCAGAGCGCAACGCACGTGAAAACTGTTGAACAAATGCTTTGCTGGCACAATAGACATGTCCACCAGGATAGGGCCAATTTGCAGCAATCGAGCCGATGTTAACAATATGACCACGATTGTTATCAAGCATCAATGGCAATATGCGCTTGGTAACATATAACAGACCATTAATATTGGTATTAATCATGGTTTCAAAATCAAGCTCATCGGCGTCTTGGAAAGAAGATAATCCCAATGCCAAACCTGCATTATTAATCAAAATGCCGATATTTTCCATCTGTTTAGGTAGTGCACCAATGAGTTGATCAATGGCATCCTTATCGGTGACATTCAGCTCGGCAATATGAATGGGGTAGTCTTGATTGAGTGATTTAGCTAATGCTTGCAAATGCCCAAAGCGACGAGCGCTTAAAATCACTGGATAACCGTTGGCATTATACTTGCGTGCCATTTCAGCACCGAAGCCTGAGCTTGCTCCTGTGATAAACACAACGGGTTTAATGTTGTTAATAGGTGATTTAGTAGGTTTGTCATACATGATGTGTCGACCTTGGTTTATCGGTGAGTAGAGATAAAGTGTACGAAAAAAAAGTGCAACAATCATCCCTGTTGATCAGCTTTTTTGATACCATAGCGAGAATGAATCATTAGCTTTGTTTAGTCGTATTAATGCAGCTTGATAGTTTAGTAATTTTTAAAAATCGCCCAGCACGTGTCATTGGGTTTGTTGATAAGAAAGTTGAAATTCAATTAGAAGATGAAAAAACCGTTAAATTACCTGAGAAAAATTTATTGCTACTACATGATGGTGGCTTTAAGAAATTTGAGGTATTAACAACGGATTTAGGTGAAGGTGAGCTCATTGATGCTTGGGGCTTATTGCAAGGTACCAAAACTAATTATGGTGAGTTGAGTGAGCTTATTTATGGTGAGTATAATTGCTCAACAGTTTATAGCGCGTGGCAAATTGTGCAAAAAGGCCTGCATTTCTTCGCGCTTGAAGATGAGATCGGTGTTAATACGCCTGAGGCGGTAGATGACATCATCAAACAAGCACAAGAGAAAGCACAAAAAGCGCAAGCATTAGAAAACTTTATCACGCGCTTAAAGCAAAAAACTTATGCCCAAGAGGATGAACCTTTTGTTAAAGAGCTTGAGTCATATGCTTTAGGACAAGCCACAGGCTGTCGTTTTTTTAAATTAATTGACAAAGAAGAGACGCAAGTTAATGCCCATGCATTGCTGCTTGATATCGGCTATTGGGATGAGTTTATCAACCCTTATCCCATGCGTTTAGATGCGGCTTTACAAGCGCCTGTTTTTGATTTGCCTGAAATGCAATCTGAGTCACGTGTTGACTTAACGCATTTAGCCAGTTATGCGATTGATGATGAGGGCAGTCATGATCCGGATGATGCATTAAGTTTTGATGAATCAACGCAAAAACTATGGGTGCATGTTGCTGATCCTGCAAGTTTAGTAGATGTTGATGGTGAGATTGACAAAGAAGCTCGCGCTCGAGGGAGCAATCTTTACTTACCTGAAGGCGTCATTCCAATGTTGCCACATCAGATCACTGAGGACTTGGCACTGGGCCTTCATCCGACATCTCCGGCTTTATCAATTGGTTTTAAGCTAATCGATGGTGAGGTTAAAGGTATTGAAATCGTGTTATCAACCATCAAGGTAACACGCTTAAGTTATCAAGAAGCCGAGCACAAATTAACTGAGGCGCCATTTAGTCATTTTGTACGTTTTTCTAATGAATTTAGCAGCTATCGTCGAATGCATGGTGCTGTTGAGCTGCAGTTTTCAGAGGTGAAGCTCAAATTGCGTGATAAGAAAGTTGATATCATTCCTTTGGCAACATTACAAAGTCGCAATATCGTACGCGATGCGATGTTAATGGCCGGTGTGGCAGTTGCCATTTTTGCTGATCAGCATGAGATCCCATTGCATTTTTCAACACAGCCAGAGCATGATCTAAGCGAAGAAGAACAAACACCTCAATTGATGTCAGAAATGTTTGCCACTAGAAGACGCTTACAAAAAGGGCAATACAAAAGTAGTGCCGATAGACATGCAGGCATGGGACTTAATGCCTATGTACAAGTAACTAGTCCATTAAGGCGCTATTTGGATATGGTGGTACACCAGCAGTTAAGACGATTTTTAAAATCTGAAGCCTTATTTTCAGGTGAGGAGATCCTCATGCGCATTGGTGAAAGTGAATCGGGCATTAAAGCCGCGCGCCAAGCAGAAAGCTTTAGTAACAATCACTGGAAATGTGTTTATTTAATGCAAAATCCTAACTGGCAAGGCGAGGCGGTAGTGATTGAGAAACAACAAGGCAATCGCGTCACGGTGTTTATCCCCGGATTGTCATTGATCAAGAAATTAACACTGGCGGAGTCTGCAGAACTAGATACAACGATCACTGTGACCTTAAGCGATGTAAAGCTTGCAACACAGGATATTTATTTTCGGGTTTAAAATATTTTTAAGGTAAGTTCCTTTTTGCCAATAATACGACAAATCCTATAGATAGTTTCCAAGCTATAGGATGCTTCTGCCTTTAAAATTCGATTGGCTTGAGATTTACTAGTCCCTAGTTTTTCTGCTAAGCCTTCAAGCGTTAAACCTTGCGAATTTTTGTATTTCATAACATCACTAGCAAGCTCTTGACGGGCAATAATTGCTTGACTTTCAATAGTGGTATTTATTTCAATTGCTGCAATTTCTTCTTTTGAAAGGAGTTCTTTTTTTAGGGTTTCTGAATCAATAAAGTCATATTTACTCATTTTAGCCTCCAATTAAATCGTTAAGAATGCGTTTTGCCTTCTCGATATCTTTTGTCTGTGTTTTCTTGTTACCAGCTCATATGCAACGGCAAGTTTTGCCATCGAAGTAAAAATAGTAGATTCTAGTGCCTGTTGGAGTTCTCAACTCTTTTAAATGTTTATTACCTTGAATATCTTTTTTATAAGGTAAGCTTAGCTCATGTCCAAACATTCGTAGCAGGTCTATTACTTTGTAGGCTTTTATCAGCTCACTTTTGCTAAGTGCTTTACTGGAGTTACGCACTTTAGAAAAACTATAACTTTATAAACACCCCGTCAGCCTACGGCTGCCACCCTCTTTGCAAGATAGGTGCTTAAGCTTGCGAGACGGGGTGTTGAACTAGAAAAGTGCGTAATTTCAGTTTGCTATTTACCAAGCAGGAATAGCAGCATCATCAGGGTATAGTTTCTCAGCAAGTTTTGCCACTTGTGGTGATTGATATGCTTTGACAAACTTAAGTAATAATGGGTTATTTTTATCATTATCGCGAACAACGATGATATTGGCAAACGGTGAGTCTTTTGGCTCAACAAACAAAGCTTGTTTTAAGGTTAGATGTGCTTTAGGCAAGAAGTCATTATTAATCACCGCAAGGGTGACACTATCCAGATTATTAGGAATCTGATCTGCTTGTAGTGGAATGATTTGTAATTTAAGTGGATTACTAGCGATGTCGTTTAATGTCGCTTTCCAAGTGACCCCAGCTTTTAATTTTATCAAACCCGCGTCAGCTAAAATCATCAAAGCGCGCCCACGATTGGTAGGGTCATTGGGAATGGCAACTTTAGCACCGACTGGTGTTTCTTTAAGCGACTTAATCTTCGTTGAGAAAATCCCCATCGGGTAAATAAATGTCTTACCAATTTCCATAATCTTGTAGCCAAATTCTTTGATTTGGTTTTCTAAAAATGGAATATGTTGGAAAACATTGGCATCGATATCCCCATTGTTTAATGCGCGATTTGGCAGATTATAATCACCAAAGGAAACAAGCTTAACATTAAGGCCGTATTCCGCTTTGGCAACTTCCTGTGCCATTTGCATGATTTTTTGCTGTTCAGGCGATTGGGTATAACCCACGGTAATCATATTGGTATTTTGACTTGCTTTGTAGGCATTATACGTTACTTGAGCTGCAGACCCTGCTACTAAAATAACAACCAATGCCCAAATGCTAGTGATCTTTTTGCTGCCACTTAAATATTTACCATATGATTGGCATAGTTGTACCAAAATGATTAACAATACAACGCCACCGTAAAGTAGGAAGTAGTTGCCGTTGTTATAGCCTTGGAAGTAAGTCAGATCACCAAGACCGCCACCGCCAACGATACCGGCCATTGCTGAATAGCCAATAAGTCCGATGGTAGTTAAGGTTGCAGCATCCACCAATAACGTTTTGGCTTCAGGTAATAATACCTTAAATATAACCTGCCACTTGGTGGCACCCATGGCATTAGCTGCTTCAATTAGACCTTTATCAACTTCTGAAATCGCTGATTCCGCAAGACGCGCATAAAAAGGTAAAGCAGCAATGGCAAGTGGTACAATCGATGCTGTTGTGCCAATGGTTGTTCCTACAAGTATCTTGGTCAGCGGATAAAGCAAAATCAGCAAGATAATATAAGGAATAGATCGGGTGACATTGACAATAAAGCCAACAACCTGATTAAAAAGTCTTATGCCAGGATTCTTTTGGTTATGCGATAGATGTAGTAATACACCTAAGATTAGACCACCAATGACCGCGATCACTGTTGCGATAAATACCATGTAAATTGTTTGCCATGTAGCAAGCGCTAGATTAGAAAGCATCGATTGCAGCATAACCGATCACCTCAATTTTGATTTGTTGTTGATGTAAGAAGCTTAATGCTTTTTCCCAGTGTTCTTTCTCGCCAAGCATGTGACAAATGGTAACCCCAACGGATTGTGCCTGAATGCGCTCAATGTTAGCTTGGATAATATTGCAAGTTACTTTGAATTTGCTGTTAAGCTCAGCAATGACAGGTGTGGTAATGCTGTCCCCCAAAAAAGTCATTTTAATGACAGGGGTCAGGTGTGGTGCGGCATATGGATCTTTGTGCAATTTATCTTTTATTTCATCTGGTAGATTTAAATGCATGCTTTTTTCAGTAAAGCTTTTGGCAATGGCTGTTCTTGGATTTAAAAATAGTTCAGTGACGGTACCAGTTTCTTGGATCAAGCCATCATCGATAATCGCCACCTGATCACAGATCTTGCGAATTACATCCATTTCATGGGTGATCAAAACAATCGTCAGATTCAGTTTGTGATTAAGCTCTTTTAATAACTGCAATATTTGATCAGTGGTTTCAGGGTCAAGAGCAGATGTTGCCTCATCACACAGTAATGCCACAGGATCACACGCCAAAGCGCGCGCGATAGCGACACGCTGCTTTTGCCCGCCGCTTAATTCATCAGGATAAGCTTGTGCTTTTTGCTCTAATCCAACAAGGTTCAGTAGCTCATTGACTTTAGTGTGAATTTTAGCTTTGCTAGCATGTTGTAATTCCAGTGGGAAAGCAATGTTATCAAACACTGTACGCGATGAGAGTAAATTGAAATGCTGGAAAATCATACCAATTTTCTGGCGCGCCTTTCTTAGCTTGTCTTGCGAAAGCTTGGTAATATCCTCATCATTAATGAAAATATGCCCTTCGGTTGGCTGCTCTAGGAAATTAATGCAGCGAATAAGCGTACTTTTTCCCGCACCACTTTTGCCGATAATGCCAAAGATCTCACCATCTTTAATCGAAAGATTGACGTTCTTCAGCGCAATATGGCGAGCATGCTTTGATAGGTACTCTTTTTTGAGGTTCTGAATCTCAATCATATTATTGTTCCCACTCTTAGTGCAGTAATGCATCAGAAAAATATAGTAACAATATTTTCTGCCACTCGTAAATCACTTTGCGTAAGTTTCATTAGATTCAATTCAAACGTATGAAAAATCAATTCTTTAGTTTGCTTTTAAAGCCTATGTGATAGAATTTTTGTTCTATTTTCTATCAAGATGAGTTGTTGTTAAATGTTAATTGCTGCGTTGTTAAGTTTGTTATTATTGCAATTGTTAGGGTTGATGCTGCCTGGCCCTGATTTTTTTATGGTATTGAGATCCTCAATTCGTTATGGGCGGAATTCTGCAGTACTTGTCGCATTGGGTATTGCTACAGGTGTGCTGTTTTATGCAACCCTTGTGGTACTTTTATTGGATTATCTAAGTGATAACTTTTTGATTATTGTGCATTGGATTGCTTTGTTTGGTGGATGTTATTTATTATATATCGCTTATAATTGTTTCAAGGCATCCAGAGGTAAGCATTCGCTAGATACCAATGCAAGTGATGTGGTTAAAATATCAAAGCATCATCTATGGCTTACGGGTTTGTTGTGCAATTTATCTAATCCTAAAGTGATTATTTTCTTTGTTAGTTTATTGCCACTGTTTGTTTTGAAATCTTCAGCGCTTTGGTATCACTTAAGTATTCTGGTTGTGATGTTTTTAAGTACCTTGATTTGGTTTAGTTTTGTTGCTTATGTTATGGGTTCACAGCGCGTTAGAAATGTCTTTGTTAAACACATGGCAAAGCTTGAAATTATCTTCTCATTCATTTTAACCATTTTTGCCTTGTTGCTTATTTATTCGTTTGTGGAATCAGTGATTCTGTAGTGTTTATGCAATAAGCAAAGTAATGGCTTATTTAGCTTAATTCGGTTATTTAGCGGTTTCACTTTGCCATATATGGCGTTGATACGTTAGAATTTAGGCGTATTGAGTAAGTCACTCCAGTAAGTAAATAATAAATGAGGTTTGCATGTCACCAGAACATATTGCACTAATTCAACAATGGGGCTATTGGCTTATGCTTGGTGCGGCAATTATCGAAGGTGAAACCTTTCTAATACTAGGTGGTGTTGCTGCGGCTGCTGGCATGCTTAACTTAGGTTGGATTATCCTCTTATCGATTATCGGTTGCTTGATTCATGATTGTTTCTTGTTTTATTTAGGGCGTTATGTTGGCCCTAAAATATTAAAGCGTAAACCCAATTGGCAACCTAAGGTGGATCGCATTAGCTTGATGATTGATAAATATAATTTTTGGCTAATTTTGTGCTTTCGCTTTGCTTATGGTTTAAGAACGATTATTCCTTTTGCTTTGGGCATGAGTAAGATTAGCAATATCAAGTTTATGGTGTTTGATGCCATTGGTGCGATTGTCTGGGTGTTGGTGTTTTTATTAGCCGGGTATTATTTTGGTAATGCGCTTGAGATTATATTGCATAAACTATCACTGACCCATTTAGTTAAAGAGTATTGGCATATTTCAATTATCATTTTATTCTTAGTCATATTTACAGTGAGCTTTTTACTGGTAAGGTTAAGAAAAAGACGTGCACGCAAGAAGCAAGAAAAGCAAAGTAAGCAGTTAAACCTCGATATGGAAGTATAAATATGGCAGTAATTGAAATTACCCTAGCATCAAAGCAAGCAGCATTGGAAAGCTATTTGCCTTTTGTTAAACAAGGTGCGCTAACCGTGTATCATAGTGATGCACTCAATTTTGGTCAGGAGGTTGAGCTTGTGGTGTGTTTACCTGAGCTAAAACAGGAGCTAAATTGCCAATCAAAGGTGATCTGGATTTCTTCTGATGACTATCAAAATGACAAGAAATATGGCTTTCAACTCTTAGGAGATGGGGGCTTTGAAATCAACCAAATACTTGAAAATTATTTGGTGGGCATGATAAAGCATGATGAATAAGGCGAGTAAGATAAATCAATAAAGGTGTGTGCATGGCAAAACCAAAATCAAATTATGTCTGCCAATCATGTGGTGCAATATCACCAAAGTGGCAAGGACAATGCCCTGATTGCTTAGAATGGAATACCTTAGTTGAAACTCAAATAAGCGTTACTAAATCAACAACAAACAAAATAGGATATGCTGCTGCTGAGGCAAAAGTACAAAAGCTCAATGAAGTTGCTTTAGCGGATTATCCACGCATTCATAGTCCATTTGCCGAGTTCGATCGGGTGATGGGTGGCGGTATTGTGCCAGGCTCAGTAACGCTAATCGGTGGTGATCCAGGAATTGGCAAATCATCAATTTTATTGCAGATTATGACTGTGCTATCACAAACTCACACAGCACTTTATATCACTGGTGAAGAATCACTAGAGCAAGTTGCATTGCGTGCGCAACGTATGCAATTACCTAATGATAAATTATTGTTAATGAGTGAAACCAATGTTGAAGCGATTTGTCAGTATATTGAGACACATCGACCACAATTAGTTGTTGTTGACTCGATTCAAACAATGCAGATCGAAGCCTTGCAATCAGCCGCAGGAGGTGTCGCTCAAGTGCGCGAATCAGCCAGTTTATTAACACAAACGGCTAAGCGCTTAAATTGTGCCGTTTTTCTTGTTGGACATGTAACTAAGTCCGGTGAGGTCGCAGGTCCTCGTGTGCTTGAGCATATTGTTGATAGTGTGATCTTTATTGAAGGGCAAACCGATGGTCGTTATCGCATGGTTAGAGCGATGAAAAATCGTTTTGGTGCGGTGAATGAACTGGGTGTTTTTGCAATGACTGATAAGGGTATGCGTGAGGTTAAAAACCCATCAGCAATTTTTCTTAATCGTGCGGAAGATGATATCTCAGGCAGTGTTATTATCGCGGTATGGGAGGGCACGCGCCCGATACTTGTCGAGGTTCAGGCATTGGTGAGTGAAAACGGCTATGCTCAACCCAAGCGCTTGGCATTAGGGCTTGATCCTAATCGCTTAGCGATGTTATTGGCAATTATGCAGCGCCATTTAAGCGTGCAATTAAGTGATCATGATGTCTTTATTAATATCGTTGGTGGCATTAAGGTTAATGAGCCTAGTATTGATTTGGCAATTATTGCCGTCATTCTCTCAAGTTTATACAGCCGACCGATTGCCAAAGACTGGATTATCTTAGGCGAAGTAGGGCTCTCAGGTGAGATACGCGCGATTCCCTATGGACAAGAGCGTTTAAGTGAAGCACAAAAACATGGCTTTAAACAAGCGATTGTGCCACAGGGCAATATGCCAAAAAAGGATATTGGAATTCAAGTGCAAGCCATTAAGAAGCTTGATGAATTAAAAACACTGCTTTTGTGATTAGGCAGTAAAGTTTAGCGAATTTTCTTATTAATCAACTCAATCTGATAACCATTAGGGTCTTTGACAAAGGCAATGACACTGGTGCCACCTTTGACAGGGCCCGCTTCACGGGTGACAACTCCACCTTGCTTTTTAATCTCCTCACAGCTTTGATAAACATCCTCTACTTCAATGCATAAATGTCCAAAAGCATTGCCATGATCATAACTATCGGTATCCCAGTTATAGGTCAGTTCAATGGCTGTGATGGCATTGATATCATTACCATATCCCATAAAAGCTAATGTATAGCGATAAGCTTCGTTATCCATCTTTTTAAGTAAGTTCATGCCAAAAATGTTTTGATAAAAATTAATTGATTCCTCAAGGTTGTTAACACGAATCATAATGTGAGCTAGACGCATAATATTATCCTTTGTTCTTATTGTATAAAGTTGTCAAGGATGTTAATAAAACAACACTGGCATGACAAGGAAAATCATACCAAGCTCAAAGCAATAAATTCTGTAAAATGGCCTGCACTCTGTATATAATGTTCGCCATTATTTGAGTAAAGGTAACATGCATGCAAATCGTAGATGAAATCTGTTTGAAAGCATTAACAGACGTCGAAAATACAAAAAACAAACAAGATTTAGATCATATTCGCGTTCAGTATTTGGGTAAAAAAGGTGAGCTTACCGAGATTATGAAGCAGTTAGGTAGTTTGCCAAACGAAGAAAAGCCAAAGCTTGGGCAAGCAGTCAATGAAGCGAAGAATAAATTACAAATGGCAATTAGCGCACGTTTAGATGTATTAAATGCGATTGAGTTGGCACAAAAATTAGCAGCTGAAAAAATTGATGTAACCCTTTCAGGTATTGGGCATGAACAAGGTACATTGCATCCGGTGTCAACCAGTATGCAACGTATTGAAGACTTTTTTAGTAAGATGGGCTTTGCGATTGAATATGGTCCTGAGGTTGAGGATGACTATCATAACTTTGAAGCATTAAATATTCCTGATCATCATCCGGCACGTGCTATGCATGATACTTTTTACTTTAACCCTAATGCTGTATTAAGAACACATACTTCCGGTGTGCAAATCAGAACAATGGAAAAACAACAGCCACCGATTCGCATGATCGCACCTGGGCGTGTTTATCGTTGTGATTCTGATATGACACATACGCCAATGTTTCATCAGGTGGAAGGTTTGTGGATTGATGAAAAGGCATCATTTGCTGATCTAAAAGGCTTGTTAAATACCTTTTTAAATGCCTTTTTCGAGAAAGATCTAAAGATGCGTTTTCGCCCTTCATATTTTCCATTTACCGAGCCATCAGCAGAAGCCGATATGGAATGTGTGATGTGCGAGGGGAAAGGTTGTCGTGTGTGCAAGCAAACCGGTTGGCTTGAGGTGTTAGGTTGTGGCATGGTGCATCCTAATGTGTTAAAAGCCGGAGGCATTAATAGTGAGAAGTATCGTGGGTTTGCTTTTGGTATGGGTGTTGAGCGCTTGACTATGTTGCGTTATGGCATCAATGATTTACGGTTATTTTTTGAGAATGATTTACGGTTTTTAAAACAGTTTTAATTAGTTTATATCGTACATAATATATCAGAGGTAGCGTTAGCTCTTGAGCTAACGCTACCTCAAACATTATAGGATAACAAAATGAAATTTAGTCATCGTTGGTTAGAAAATTATTTAGATAAAAATCTTGAGGTAAATACCTTAAGTGAGAAGCTTACGGCTGCAGGTTTGGAGGTAGACTCAATTGAGCCTGTTGCATCCCCATTTACACAGGTTGTTGTCGGGCAAATTAAAAAAATTGATAAGCATCCCGATGCTGATAAATTAAATATTTGTGAAGTCGATGTTGGCGATGATGAACTAGTTACCATTGTCTGTGGTGCGCCAAATGTCTATGCAGGAATGAAAGCGCCTGTTGCTAAGATTGGTGCGTGCTTGCCTGGTGACTTTAAGATAAAGAAAAGTAAACTGCGCGGTCAACCATCGCATGGCATGATGTGCTCGCAAAAAGAACTCGGATTGAGTGATGAAAGCGAAGGCTTGATGGATTTGCCAGTGGATGCACCTGTTGGTGTCGATATTCGTGAATATCTGCAATTGGATGATCATATTGTTGAAGTGGATTTGACACCAAATCGCGCGGATTGTTTAAGTGTCTATGGAGTGGCAAGAGAGGTTGCTGCCTTAACTGATGCTAAGCTTAAATCTCTTGATGATATTAAACTTGATATTGCTAAAGGTGCGCAAAAGCAAGTTGAATCAGAGGCCCCAGAGGCGTGTACACGATACTTTGGGCGTATGATTTATAATATTGATGCAAAAGCGCACACGCCCCTTTGGATGAAAGAGCGTTTGCGTCGTTCAGGACTAAGATCAATCTCAGCAATTGTTGATATTACCAATTATGTGTTACTTGAACTGGGGCAGCCACTGCATGCCTTTGATGCTGATAAAGTCGGCAGCACTGTCTATGCACGCATGGCAGAAGATAATGAGAAGATTACCTTATTAGATGAAACTGAGGTCACCCTTAAATCAAATACTTTAGTGATTGCTGATGAACATAAAGCGTTAGCGATTGCCGGTGTGATGGGTGGATTGGATTCGTCAGTAACTGATAATACACAGAATATCTTCCTAGAGAGTGCTTATTTTGCGCCTAAGTCAATTGCAGGTAAGGCGCGTCAATATGGATTGCACACAGATTCGTCACATCGCTTTGAACGCGGTGTTGATCCAAAGCTATGCCAATATGCGATTGATTATGCTGTAAGTCTTATTGTCGGTATTGCTGGTGGTGAAGTCGGCGAGATCGTTAAAGCAGATCATTATAATGAAACAACGACTCAAATTCCATTGCGCTTAAATAAGCTAAACTCAATTCTTGGTATGGATTTCAGTGCTGCATTTGTTGAAGACGTATTAACAGCGCTTAATATCACACTTACACCAGTTAAAGGTGCCAGTAATGAGATTAAGTGGTTGGCAACTGCCCCGAGTTATCGCTTTGATATGGCAATTGAAGAGGACCTAATAGAAGAAGTCGGACGTGTATATGGTTATCAAAATCTGCCGATGACCTTACCTGAGGTAACATTATCTCAGCAACAAGTTTCTGAACATATTATTTCTTTAAGTGCATTAAAAAATACATTGATGAATCGTGGCTACCATGAAGTAATTAACTATAGCTTTATTGATCCTAAATTAGATGAATTGTTTTTTGATAGTAAAGGTTTAGCCTTGCAAAACCCGATCTCACAAGATATGTCTGTGATGCGTCAAGGCTTAATTCCTGGACTTGTATCAACATTTAAAGCTAATTTGAATCGTCAGCAATCGCGTATTCGTATTTTTGAAGAAGGTGTTTGCTTTCAGCCAGCTGAAACATTGGCGCATGAGTATTCACATTTCGCCGGTCTTGTTTATGGTGATATTAATCCACTGAATTGGCAGGAAAAAACAGCAAGTGATTTTTATTCAGTTAAAGCAGATGTTGAGGCGCTGCTGCAATTAAATAAAAAGTCAGTCAATTATGTAGCCTGTGAAGATATCGATTGGCTGCACCCAGGACAATCCGCTTATATTTATCAAAATGGTGAAAAGGTTGGTGTTATTGGTGTCTTGCATCCAAGTGTAATGAAAGTGTTGCAAATCAAAGGCAAATCACCGGTAGTATTTGAGCTGCAAATCAGTAAAATCTCAAACAAAGATATTGCTAAATTTATGGCAATTTCTAAGTATCCATCGGTTTCACGCGATATTGCAGTTATTGTTGATTGTAATATCAGTGCACAAAGCTTGATTGATGCAGTCAATAAAGCAGATGTGAGCTTGTTAAATCAAGTTGATTTATTTGATGTTTATCAAGGTGAAAATTTGCCAGAGAATAAAAAGAGTATCGCTTTGAATCTCACTTTTCAAGATAACACGCAGACCTTGACGGATGAGCTGATGAATGATGCAATGGCTAAAATTCTTAAGTCTCTGAAAGAAAACACTAATGCCAATCTGCGAGAGTAGTTATTTATGTTAGATGTACAGTTTTTAGAGCGTTGTAATGCAACGTTAACAGAAGCCTATCGCTTACTTGGTGAGACTGAGGTAAACAGTGTTCATTATGACTTATATCGCTCGGCAATTATCAAAGAGTTTGAGGTTATACTTGAGCAGTCAGGGAAGTTGCTAAAAAAGGTGCTATTACCTTATTTTTCCTCTAAAAACGCATTAGATAAGTTAACTTTTAAAGATATTTTTCGTTATGCCTTAAATCATGGTCTATTGACTTTGGGTGAGGTCGAGCGTTGGTTGCTATATCGTGATAATCGCAACTTAACTGCGCATGATTATGGTTTTGATCTGGCAGAGGAAACTTTACCAATTATCCCAGAGTTTATAATGGATGTGGCGAGATTAATTCAGGTGATTAAGGAAAGCAATGCTACTAAGAGATAAAGATCATAAGTTGCTCATGATGTTAGCAAACAAAACAATCAAAACACCTTGTGAAATATGGGCATATGGTAGTCGTGTAGATGGTTCAGCGCATGAGGCAAGTGATCTGGATCTCGTGATTAGAAGTCATGATTTGAAACCATTACATACTTCTGAACTGCAGGCTTTTAAGGAAGCAATACAGATATCAAATATTCCTATTCTGGTGCAAGTATTGGATTGGGCAAGAATCCCTGAGGTTTTTCATGAAAGTATTCTAGAGAGCTATGCTATTTTGAAACCTTTGAACTAAAGCTTTTGTATGACCATATCCCAGCCCACTTTGATTGTGCAAACGCTAGCTGAGCGTAAGTCGAAGCCTCTATGAAGTGTGATTTTTCCACGCTTACACACTTCGACTAATGCTCAGTGCATCGCTTCGACTTATGCTCAGGGTGCGGTGAGCACTTTTGGGTGAATATTTATCTTAGCCGTTTTTGGTTTCTATATACTGTGTCACAAGGGTTTTTGCCCACAAATAACTAAAGACGCCAATATAAACACCTCCTAAAACATCACTTAGGTAGTGTTGTGAGCTTAAGATTCGACTAATCGTGATAATAAGCGCGATAACAATGCATAATACCGTAAACTTCTTATTTTGTATTAAATAGGCTAAACCGAGGAGTCCTGCAAACCCAAGTGTTGCGTGTCCTGATGGGAAGCTATTAAACAAACGTTTATGTGATAACCAGTGAAAGCCATATAAGCCTTCTTGTAAGAACAGCTCAGGGCGATAGCGTGCAAGTGTTACTTTAATGATCGCTGCAGCACCAATTGAGATAAATAAACTCATCGTCCATACCAGTAAACGAGGATTCAATTTAGTGCGTGTCTTTTGCCAAATACAAATAATTACCAAAATGACAAAAAGCACAAACCAATTATTAGGATCAAAAATAATAGATAAAATGTATGAGAGTTTAATTAGAATGTTATGTTGAAGCTGTTCACTAATAGAGAGAACTAATAAGCGATCAAGATAAATGTAGCTTACAGCACATATAATAAATGTAATGAAGCCATAGAGTATGGTGCATTTGATAAGGCGTTTAAAATTATCGGTCATGGTGAAAGATAGTTTATTGTTAAGATGAGCAAGAGCGTAACTTTTTTTATGAGATAAATCAAAGTGTAGTTTGGCGATTTGCACATTTTATTGAGAGGCCGTATAAGTTGAGGTGATTTTGCTATAATTTATCCTTATATTTCAAGATGCTCTTAATAGTTAAAAATATGATAATCAAGAGTTTTTTATAATTTTTTCATTGTTACTTATTTGTTTTTGATCCCGATAGATAAAGGGTTTTCGTTGATTCATTTAAAACATTAATGACGATATATTTTTCTTAAATTGCATATTAAATGACAATGTGACTTGATGACGATAATATGGATCGCAAATAAGGCATCCTTATTTTGAAGCTTGATTTTGATGTTATTTATCTTTATCGAAATCAGCATAACTTTTTAACAACTTAATAGGAGAAATACTATGAAAAAATTAATGATCGCAATCTCAGCTACTTCTGCTTTAGCAGGTTCTATGGCATATGCTGCTTCATCAAGTGTTGATGTCACGATGGAAGTAAGTACAACGGCTGCACAACTACTTATATCAGATGTGCCAGTGTCTTCATCACTTCTTCAAGGTGAAACTGAAACGGTTGTTTCACCTGGCTTGTCAATCACAGGCGGCACAGCTCCTGTTAATGGTTATAACGTAAGAGTGCAACTAGCTGGCGGTTCTGTTGAAGATATTAGCGCTACAAAAGGTATCAAAGGTGCTCTTTTATATGCTAATGGTGATTATAACAATCCACAAGGTGCGGTTCAGTCATTAACATTCAAAGACTCAGCAGGTGCTGCAGTTGCCTTAACTAATGGTGCGGGTAACTGTGATGTGATCGATGCTGAAGGGAAAGTTAACTTCTCAACAGTGGGTGGTACAGGCAATGAGTGTTCATTTACATTAACTCAAGCAGAAGCAAATAAATTAACGACTTTGGCAACACCGGGTATGACAGAGTTTGAATTTGCTGCCGCGACTGATGCGCCAGAAGGTAATTATACCAATACATTCAACATTACCTTATCTACTACACCATAGTTGATATTGATAGATAAAAGCAAAGGAGCTACTTATGAAAGGAACGAATTTGTTTTTAATGAGTTGCGGCATGATCTCGATGGCTTATGCCGCTAGCGAATCTTTTGAGATCGAGGTGATTGTGGGAGAAAGATCTGTCAAGTTTGATATGACACATATCCCTCTGTCAGTGACTACCTTAGCCGGTGAGACAACAACAAACTTTGAGCATGTTGGCTTATCGGTCCATCATATTGATCCTGCTAAAGACTATTCTTTCAACATTACAGCGGAAGGGTCATCTATTGGTAGTATTAATACTTTGCAAGGTGTGCACTTGGTCGGGCGAAATACGAATGAGAAAAGCGTTGCATTAAAGTCAATTTTATTAAAATCAGCGGATGGGCAACCGATTAATATTAAAACAACAACACACAATTGTCGTTTGCAAGGCAATGCGCTTTATTTTGGTACAGAGAATGATAGCAACTTGTGTGAGATTGAAATTGATGGGCAAAATTTATCACGTATTGATGTGAGTCAATCAAAATCACCAGGAAGTACTGTGTTGAATTTCAATATTGCTAAAGATGCTAAGCAAGACAGTTATATAACACAACTTAATATCAAGATGGAGCAGAGTATGTAATACATTGCTTAAGCTATAAAACGCATCAATATGGTGATAAATAGTTTAAATGGGGTATATCAAGCTTAAGTCGTGATGATTAAGTATATTAGGAGCAAACCCTACACAGGAGGATAAAAATGAAACAACTACAATTTATTTTATTCTCACTGATGTTGTGGGGAACCCTTCAAGCTGAAGAAGCTATTTTAGACTTAACAGCAACGATTGAGAATAAAAATGCGAATTTTATATTAACAGAAGAGCCGATTGTTGCTGAAATCTTTAAAGGTACTGCAGATTATGAAAAAACAGTTGCGGGTTTAAAAACAACTGAAGTCAGTCCCGATCTGCAATATCGATTAGTGATTAAATCTTCCAGTGGTATGGGAAGTGATCCTGAGAGTGGTTTACAAGGGATCTATTTGAAAAAAGATGATACAGTGGGTGCCGTGATTAAGTCACTCACATTCTTTTATGCTGATGAAACAACAGCGCTTAATATTACTCAAGCGCAGGTCAATTGTCAGTTAAATGGTAATGAGATTGTTTTTGGGCAAGCACAGCCACTTTTCCCATGCGTTTTAACCTTTGCCGGAGATCAATTAACGCCGCTTATGAGTAAAAACGGTTTTACCAAAATGAAATTTGCGTCGGCTGAAAATGCACAAGCCGGTACTTACAGCACCACTTTGGAACTTGAATTATCCGAGGTGTTGTAATGAGCTTTATACGTATTAGCGTGTGGTTTTTACTAATCACCATAGGACTAAATGCCTATACAGCACAGCTGCCAATAACCATTATTAATGCAGATAAGATAGCAAAGCGTTCCTTGCCAATGGCAATGAATTTTAGTGGCGTTGATGTCACCATGGAAAAAGGCAATAGTAATATTCAGTCAAACCCAGCAAATTACTCGTTTAGTAATATTGATGAAGAAAAACGTTATCAACTGCAGTTTCAAACAGGGGTGTTAGTTTCCGTTAATGCCGATGATCGAGCATATACAGGTATCGCACTAAAACATCAAACAACACAAGATGAATCGGTTGTTGTCAATAACTTACGTTTTGTCAATCAAACGGGGCAAGGTCTAGTGCCATGGGATGTCCGGCAAGGTAATTGTTATGCATTACCAGACGGACAAATTGATTTTGACACAGCAGAGGGTGGTGAAACATGTTATGTGCAATATGAAGGTTCAGAACTTGTCAACATAACATCATCAACACCAGGTAAGGTAACAGGTTATTTTTCAGCGGATAGTCTTGCGGCGTCTGGCTCCTACAATAAGCAGATGACAATTATAATTAGTGAGGTAATATAATGAAGTTTTTTATCATTCTAATGACCTGCCTATTTGCTCAGATTCACACTATCTATGCTGCTGATAATAATAAATATCTTAGAGCCGCAGGCAGTCATTCAATTGTATTGAGTGTCGAACATAAACCAATTAGTTACTATCAGGTAAGTGAGATGACGATCGATAATCCAAATTTCACTGTTGTAGATAGTGCATCATGTCAGTTTCTAGAGAAGCAGTGCATGATTCATATTGATGTGGCAGTTGAAGCTGCAGATCAAGTTGCTAATGTAAGCTATCACTTGACGGATTTACTTACAGGTGAGATTAGCCAAGAGAGTATTGTGCTAGAAACTGCACCCGTAATGAGCTATATTTCAAGTGTTAATGCCTATTATGACAATAACACAGAGCATTATTTATTAGCTCGTGGTAATCAGGTGACCTTTAATATTGAGATTGTTGGTGGTTTTCCATGGATTGATGCCGATGTGTCATTATCGGATAACGAGGCAATGCAGATTATTGATCATAACTGTACAGGGACAATTGAAGTTAATAATTCGTGTCAAGTTATGATAGAGGTTAGTGAAACAACTGAAGCCTTACATGCTGATTTAAATATCATCAATAGTTTGCCCCAAAAGAAAACCTTAGACATTGAGCATGGTTCGGGTTTGCAAAGCCGTGTGAAGAGATTATCTACGGGGATGCTCAAAATTGACTTTATTGCATTGCAAGCCACCAGTAGCATTGACATAGGTAATTTATATAATGATAAATGGACTATTGATGTTAACCACCAAGGAAGTTGCAATGTTGATTCAGTAACCAAAGCATTTACGCTAAGCCAAGGGGAAGAATGCTCTGTGTATTTGTTGCAACACCCAAATTATCGTTATTTCACCACAGGACTTTACCAAAAAGAAATTACCATTCCAACGTCAATTGGTAATTTTTCAATGGCAGTTGATTTGGAAGGACAATTAGCGATTCCGGATAAGCAAACAAATCATTTATTTATGTATAAAGTCAACGGCTATGCGCTTAGTTTTTTTCGTGAGATTCCGCTGAGTGTGCCAGTTGGGCATATGTTGACTAATGCCTTTGGCTATTTGTATGTCACTGATGCTGGGAGTGGTGATATTTATCGTTATAACCTTTTGCATGACAATATTGAGAAAATTTACACCAGTGTGAATGGCTCCAGTAGTCTTGCATTAAGAGAAAATATATTTCTCAATAATGCCCATAATCTACATATAGTCTATAAAGATGGAACATTGCTACAATTGCGTGACAGTGTTAATTTGGCAGACTCTGTTATTAGTACGTATGATTTGGGAAATGCAGAGAGCTTTTATCATATCTCAAAGCGCAGTAATAGAGATACATTATATCTGACCAAAGGTGGTATGGCTGAAAATACGATCATTCAAACGATCAATTTAACGAGTCCTCTGACCGATACAACGGATGATGTACTTGCTACAAATTTGGAAAGTAATACTGCGATGTTTTATATAAATAACAGAGTATTTGCCATTGATTCGAGTAATGCACCATTTTATAAAAAAGATAAGGTCGTTGAACAATGGACAGGTGGTAAGGCAACGAATAGTCTATCAGTTTTGGCAAGAGATATTCAGTTAGTATTTGAAAGTGTTAGTAATACTGAGGTAATGATTAGCCCAGGAGCCAATGGAGGCATTGCATTTGCTCGTGAAAGTGGAGTAAATCTTTCACATCTTAAACCATCAGATCTAGAGAGAGTCTTAGGTGATACATTAAGTGTGTTACCAAGTGATAATGCTAAGTTTTTTGCAATAAGTAATTCTGAGATAACTTCAGCAATATATGTTGGTCGCTGTTTGTACTACGGTTGTAACGGTTATAGTTTATACCGTTCGATGGATGAATTTTATATGCCCAATAACATCAATTATGATGCGATTACTGTAATTCAATTTTTATCAGCAACTGAGTTAAGACCAGTAATAAATTAAGTAAAGGAGGTAAGCTATGTTAAAACAAAAAATTCTAACGCAATGCCTAGCAATGACTTGTTTAAGTTTCTTTGGTATTAATGTTTATGCAGAAGACTTCTATTTTACCAAGCCAAGTGTAGAAAAAATCACATTGGAACATCAAGGATACTTTGGAGTCTCAAATATTAATATAAGTGACGCAACACATTTTGAAATACATGCTAATCAATGTGATGGTTTTTTTAATGAAAATCAATGTACTATTGATGTGCTTGTTAAGGATTTAGCAGCTTCACATACAGCAACTTTAAATTATCAAGTGACTGATCTGATCAGTGGTCAAGTAGAGTCGATTTCAAAAACATTTGAAGCGGCACCGGTGATGTATCGTCTTAAAAGTACTGAGGTTGAATATAATGAAGAGAGTAAACGTTATCAACTAGGTGCAGGGGATAATGCTTTTGTCGTGGAGGTCATTGGTGGCTTTCCATGGATTAATCCAAATATTAGTATTGATACAGACGTTGCAGGTGTTCAAGATGATTGTGCAGATGTGGTTCAACCTGGTCAAAGTTGCAACTTAACTATGACGCCTAATCCAACAGCAAATAATATTATCGGTAATGTTAATGCAGTCAATGCGCTAAGTTATGCTCCAATTACTGTTGAAGTGCTAAATGAGATCGATAAACCAGAAGTGCTAAAAATTGCACCAGCACTAACGCGCATTACACTTGGCGCGTCCAAAGGCAAAGTCGAAAATATTGATATTAGTGAATTTATGAACTCAGATTTTATCGAGTTTAGTGATGACTTAAGTACATGTGCACCTGATGAAACGGGTATGTTTACATTGAATGCTACTGAGTCTTGCCATATATTTGTTCATCAGAAGCCAGTAACATTTCAACGCACCATTGGTTTACACGCTGAGCGTCTGGCAATTAAGACACCAAAGACATCTTACATTACTGAAATGTCTTATAGTGGCTATCTATTGTTAGGAGATAATGATGGTGATAAATCCAGTGGTGATAATAATGCAAGCGTACTTTTTTATACTGCAGCGGATGGTGAGATGAAATATGCTAAAGAGAAAATGTTGAGTAGCATTGTCGGTAAAAATATTAATGAAATTAACCAGATGACAGCCAATTTATATGGTGAGTTTTATTTTGCTAATAATCGTGGTACGAGAAAGAAGTTATATCGTATTAACTTTGAAAATGATCAATCTCACGAATTGACGAATGATGCTGGTTCTGACTTCTGGGGAGTTGCAACGGCAACGGATCATCATCGGATTTCTAGCCGTGATTCACTGTCTACTTTTTTCCTTTCAACAAAAGGTTTGGTTGTCCAAGAATACCGTTATCTTAATACAGATAAAGATCAACTATTAGACTCAGAGAGTGAGCTTGATTTACAGGGTAATGATTTTTACGCTGCGGGTTTTTCAGCTTATCACAATACCTTCTATGCAGTTGAAGATGGTGAAAGCAGTCAACCTGCGCAGTATGCTGTAGTCGACATTTCGTCCAATAATAAAATTTCCAGTGGAACAAAGACGGTTAAAGATAGTAAAGGCAATGGTCAAACCAATTTTATTACTCTGTATGACACAGTAAGTAAACGTGAAAATGGTATCATGATGGCATCAGAAGATACAAGATACTCGACAAGAAAGCTATTTTATAGTCAAGATAGTGGTCTTTCACCAAACTTATGGCAAGCAATCGATTCTCCCACAGCCTCACAGTTAGGCACAGGACAAATTCCTTTGGCTCAAGTTAGTAATCAGCACATTGCTGTCGGTGGTCTTGCTGGACGACTTTGGCTATATAATAGGGACTTAAATTCATCTGAATATGGTTTTCATGCAACATTAGGTGATACGCAAACTGTAATTTCGGCAAAAATCAAAGGCTTAATCAATCAAGGTGTTATTGCTTTTAATGAAGATTTTGGTTTGTCTTTATTTGAAAAAGACAATGATGGCTTGGTACATAAAAGTAGCTATACGACAACCTCAAGGCTGCCAAGCAAAGCAAATAAGAATCAGATGGTGGTAACAGCTGAAATTGAATTTAGTACATTTAATGATGCTGATCGTTATGTTTTTATTACGAACAAATATGGTTCAGGAGATCTTTCAAGTTGGGCAGATGCCGGTGGAGCAAGTGGTATTGATGCAGGCAATAATATCTGTCAGGCAGATGCTGATGGTAGAGGCTTGTCAGGTAACTATCATGCATGGTTAAGTAATGAGAGCATTGATGCCATCGACAATGTCAAATCACATTTAGAAATTGTTTATTATAACTTGGATAACTCAATCTTTGCCTATAGTGATAAGCTCATTACGGACCCATTATCAGTTGAGATTGAGAACCCTATTTCAGATAGGTCCAATTTGGATATGTGGACAGGAACCTATGCGCTAGGGACGTTACGCACACCAAATTGTAATAATTGGACAAGTTCAAACAGTGCTAATCAAGGTAATTATGGTGATATTGATCTATATAATTGGAACCCATGGAAGTGGACAGAATTTGCAGCACAGGGATGTGACCGAATAGCTAAATTATATTGTTTTGAGGTTTGATAAAAAGAATCTGTTCATAAAATATTAATTTCACGTGGTCAAGTTATATTTCTGTTCTATCTTTAATCATAGAGATTTCATTTGCATTTGAGGTTAATATGAATCACATAATAAAATCGTTGTTATACATAGCGATGCTCCCTTTTTTGCTGACGATGAGTTTTGCGCAAGAGCAATCATCGATAGAGGAAAGTAAAAAAGAGCAAGTAAGCACTTCGTTTGAGAAGCTTGCTGATGAAGCTAAAGGTTTGGTTAAAACGCCCAATAGCCAACAAGAGCAAAACAAAGCATTAAAAACTAAAGTGTTACTTGGGAAGAGTCAATCTAGCGCCAATTATAATGCCACCAATGGTACAAGCCCTGTTAGTTTATCTATTGATGCATTAACATTAACACCTAAATTTAATGTTGCTATTGGTAAGATTATTGTTAACCCGATTACGCAACAAGGTCTTGAGTTGAGTTTAACTTCACGACCTGATTTATCAGCAGAAAATTCAGATGCAGCAAGAGATCAGAGCTTAGCTTATAACATTGGTGGTACACCATTTTATCTGAATATTCCTACCGTTGTTGTCAATATGGTGGGACCTAGAGTTAAGTTGGCTGCGATGTTGATGGGATCGTCTTTTGTTGACTTTACGGGCTCCAGTGATATTAGTGTCGTAAAACAAGACCCAAGCTTTCCCCTCAAAAAAGTAAACATCTTAACCATTGAACGTGATAATCGCTGGCATCAGATTAATATTGATTACACACCACACAATAATCAAACAAGCTCTATCGAATATATCGCTACAACTGAATCTGATGAAGTTTATCAAAAGCCGTTTAATCAATTTAGATATATCGATGCTTCTGGAACCGTGTTTTTGTTTAAATATGATGGATTTGAACAATATAACGCAGGTTATACCAATGCTTTTTATCGTCTAGATAGTGCAACATTTACCAATGGTGTCAAATTAACATTTCATCGCAAGATGAGTTTTCCAAACCAAAATGACCCTGAGGATCGCCCCGTTCGTAGAGGGGCTAATAAGTTGACTTCAATAGAAGCGACTTACCCTGATTCAAATTTAGGTACAAAGCAAATGGTTTTATTTACAGAAGTAAATTACAGGAAAACAAAAATTGATTTTTTACCTTTAAATCAACAGTTGACGTTGGACTTTGGCAATACAATTGAACTTGAAGTGCTTACAAGCAAGAATGAAAAAACAGTGTTTACCACCCAATTATGGGGTGATGGTATTATTTATCCTAATGGTTATAGACAAGATATTGAACGCCCTAGTAGTCATGCTGTTGATCTTATTACTAAAGATTATGATAATAATATCATACAAAAAGAAAGTTATGGCTTTGCTGCTTATGGTTATGATCCAGATAAACTAGGTGGTAATTATTACTACCATCCAACATTTAGCAATAAACCTGCTTTATCTAGTAGTACCTTGCAGAAAGATTTTAATCAATGTTTTGAACTAGCGAAATTGCAGCACAATGATCCAACATTAGCATGCGCTGAGTACTATATCCAAAGAACAGGTCAGCATAAACAGTACCATAATGACTTCTTTGGACTTGTTAAACACTTGGATACTGATCTATCGTATATTACCAAGCGTTATAATTTTAGCTATGGTACCTATCATTCAGTTAAAAAAGCCGCAGATGACTTTATTAGTGTCACTGCCAGCTATTATTCACTGGGTAGGATGACTCAGCAAGTTACTGGCACCATTGACGATGAGATAGGGTTCGACGAGGATAAAGGAACGGTATTCAATCTTGACGATCAAAACTTTCTAACACTTCAACTAAAGGATAATAAAGGCAAGCCTTTTTATTTGAAAAACCTTACATACACGCTTAATTATTATGGGATTGAAGATGAGTTATATAAACCTAGTGATGAGCGTTCATTACCGTATCGGCAACTATTACAGAAAAACGTCAACTTTCAACAGCCTAAATTAAGCTACACATTTCAATTTACACCACGTAATAGTGATAATAAAATCAGCCCTTATTCTGTGAGTCGAAGCTATTTTCGTTATGATAAATACGGTGCACAGCTAACCAAAGAAACTAATATTTATACGATTAATCCGCAGAGCAAGCAAAGGACCGATCTTGCACACTCATTGACGGAAAATAGCTATGATTATCGCTATTACCAACCTGAAAACTATCAGTTCGTCCGCCCACTCAAAAGCTCTCGATTAATTAATAAATTGGCACAATTGCATAATGAGTCAACCATCGGTAAACAAACCGAATCAACTGCTATTAGAACCTATAAAGCGTTAAGTCCAATTAAGCTGCGTGATCGAGATGATGCTCATTATATTGTTATTCCCTATGCTGCTAATAAAATAGAAAGTGTGATTAGTGCAAGCGGACGTGAGCATTTTATTAGTCGAAGTGATACCGTTGCAGTTGGGCAAAGTTGGTTTACGCATGGAGCCCCCATTTCAACTATTGATTATATTTATGATGCCAATAATCGTGGTATTCAAAACACACAAACTGATAAAACAATAAATCTCATTACCAAATTTGATATAGCATCAAACAAAGCAGCAATTAAAGTGCAATCAACAGTTAAAGAGCTACGACATGAACCTAATAGCAACACGCCAAGATCATTGCCTTCAGTCATTGAATACTTTGATTTTTTTAATAATGACAAAATTCTCTCTGAAGATCCCAATTCAGGCGCTTTTACACATTATTCTTATAATGGCTTGGGGCAATTAACTGAGCAAATTACTGCATTACCCAATGCGCCTCCTTTAAATCACCAGCAAACTTACTATGATTATAGTCAATATAATATCAATAAAAATCTAGCTTTAACCGTTGAAGAAACGATTAATGGTTTTACGACAAGCAAAATAGTTTATGATGCACTTAATCGCCCTAAAGAGAAATATCGGCGCAATCATTCAGATGCGGAGTGGTTTAAAATAGCAGATTACAACTATGACATTGTAAGTAATAAGGTAACTAAAAACGAGTATTTACGATCAGTTGATCTAAGTAATCGTGTTTATACACAGGCAACAAAGACTATCAATTTAACCTCTCCAAGCGGCTTAACAACAGTGAGTGTAGTAGATTCTCAAAATGGACTAGTTCAAACCAATATCGAAACACGCAGACCTAATCCAGTACTTGTTTCATTGAATAAAGAGCATATGGTATATGCTAATATCTCCACAGATTATGTAAGTAATTATCACAGAGATTTTAATACTGTACTTCATACTGGCTTGAAAATTATCATAACCCCCATTACAGGAAACTATGCAAATACACAAATAGTCATAGAGATTAATGGGAATCCAACATATGTAGCATACGATAAGAATAAACAAATTTCAGTTAATGAGAAAATATTGCCACACATTCACTTACTGAATTCTTATTTTTATTCAGTGTGCAATTTCCATCTAGGAATACCTCGTTGTGATTTTAGTTCCTTAGAATCTTTTTTTAAACAAGCAAATAGAAGTATATTTGAACAATTAATGCAAAGAAACTACAACGTATCATATCTATCTCATAACTATTCAGGCAAGCCACAACAAAGCATTAGCAAACAGTGTGCAGATGATCTAAGTCTTTGCTGGTATCAATATGGCGTTAATCATTATAATAATCGTGGAAAATTGCAATCCCATGAAAGCTTCAATGCTGATACAATTGTTAGTCCTGATAGGACAGTGTTACAGAAAAAGGACTTACGCACAAAGCACTATACTTATCAGCAGCAAAATATTCAAAAGCTTGACAATATTCGCGTTGAATCATCTAAAGGCAAACAGCATATATTCAAAAACCAAACCAAAGACTCGCCACTTGGCTTTGTCTATCAAGATCAAGAAGGGACTTATAGCTATTGTTTAGATAATAAAAATGCTTGTTATCTAGGCAAAGTGAGACGCTTTACCCGCTTAGGGGATAATGCACAATTTATTGACTATACATACAATCCTTTTGGTATGCTCAAATCGGTTACAACAGACCACCATACCACTAACTATGAGTATGATGAGAATTCCTTTTATCAATTAAAAGAACAAACAAGATCAAATAATAGAGGTGTTGTGACGTCTAAATTCACGATTGATCAACGTTATCTAAATCATCAAATACAAAAACAGACAGTGACAAATACGGTGGATAATGCACTGGTTAATGTTAACCAAACGATCAGCTTAAACAAAATAGATGATGTTTCTTACATTACCTACACAAGCAACCCAAACAAATATAAGCGTTTAAGAATTGAGCTTTCTTATGAGGCTGATCCTACAAATTTACTGTTTTCTCAAGCTAAGACAGTGAAGTATCTTATTGACAGTGTTTATCAGTATGAACGCCAGTCTTCGCTTAAGGTGTCTCATGATAAGCTTAGCAAGCGCTATACCAAAATCAGTGAGAATACTTATAGAAGCTATGCCCAAGGGCAATATATTAAGCATATAACAACCAAACCGTTTGGCGATAGTAAATTTATTAGCAGCACGATTTTTAAGAAAAACCAAGAAAATAACGTACTAACATCAACTCATCTTCACAACTTATATGGGAAGCTGGTGTACAAATACAGTCACTTTGATTTGACTGTCTTTGGCGGCGATAAACATAGCAAACAAGAACAATATCAGTATTCATATAAAACGGGTGCATTAACCCAATACGATTGTATTAGTGATAAACTCTGTCCGTATGATGAGCATGGGCATGTGATTAATCAAATTAAATATACGCATGATGATAGTGTTGGCAATTTAACCAATCTTACGATTTTTTCACCTGACACTAAGACGCCAACAACTGTCGGTTATGAATATGACAATAGTACTTATCCAGGACAAGTTACTGCTATTAATGATAGTTTTGGCTTGTTTGATGAAAAAAGTCTTAAGCTTAATTATGATAATGAAGGGCGCTTAACAGCTATAGCACAAGGTGGTTGGGCGTGGTCACCCAAGCAGTTTATTAACAAAACCTATCATGCAGATAATAGCATTGCTTCAATCATTGACCCACAAAATAAGCTCCATAGTGAATATTATTATGATGTGTTTAAGAATGTCACACAAATTGACATCAATAACGCACCTTTTGCAAGCTACTTTTACACAGGTGCTGGCAGTTTACTGTTTCATAAAAACAAGCAAGGTCAAACGGTCTATCCATTAACGGGGGCTGCAGTTGTTGTTGATAAGCAGTTAGCATCAAAAATTGCGTTAAACCTTGATGATGGAGGTAATCATTTAGGCAGTATTGTAGATGGAAAGCTCACAAGTTTTATGGTGTACTCACCTTTTGGTATTGAAAAGGATATTTTGATAACACTCATACCAAATGCAAATAGTGACTTAGCCGGCATATCACCTTATGGCTATAATCAGCAATTAAGTATTCGATTAAACGAAGGTGGTAAAGCATTGCCAACATGGCAGTTCTTAGGTAACTATCGTGCTTACACACCGATAATAAGGCACTTCACCTTGCATGATAACTGGTCTCCTTTGGGTAAAGCAGGATTAAATGGCTATGCATATGCTGGTAATGATCCCATTAATCGCTTTGATCCAAATGGTCATATGTGGAGCTATAAAAGCTACATGTCACCGGCGGCAATGATTGGACAAGCCGTTGGCTTATTTGTCTTTAGTGCGTTGACTTCAGCGGTGACTTTTGGCATGAGTGGACTAGTTGCAGGGTCAATCGCTATGGCGATTACAGGCGCAACTTTTATTAATAATATGGCAATGGCGGCGAACCCAAGCTATCGCGAGTCTGTTGCCGGGCAGGTGGTTGATTGGGGGTTGAATGTAATTGATGTTGTGACAAGTGTATACGAGTTTGGTGTGTATTCTAATAAGCTATATAAGCTCAATAAGTTTGATAAAACAGTAGGTGTTAACCTCAATAAAAGACTTTCTAAGCTACGTAGTCAAGGTGAATTTGAGATGTTTATGCAGCAAAGTGGAGCAGAGCACTTAGGAGCTGGTACCTATGGATCAGCTTACAAATTAAAAACTGATCATGGCGATAGAGTGTTTAAATTCTCAATAGATGCTAAAGATCCATACTCTAACCCTAAAAGGATTGCTCGGAAATGGAATCATATATATGGGGTTATACATGATGGGAAATTTAGAAACTATGCAAGTGCAAAAGCACATAGCAATACAATCTTAGAGACCCCATTTATTGGAGGGAGAGATGCCTCTTATGTAGAAGCACGCAACTTTAATTATCAATTACTTAGCCCGAAATCAGATGGCTCTCGACATATAATGCTAGATGCTACTGTAAATGGTAATGTGAAAATTGTTGGTCTAAATGGTCAAGAGTACGCACTTCCCGTGGACTTAGATCAAATGGCAACTTTACCTAGAAAGTATCGACGACAATCATTTATATCAAAAGATATAACTACTGATACTGCATTCATAAATCCTAAGAATCCCCTTGATTATGAGTTAAGGCAAGGGGCAGAGATGACTATGATCAATCGTAATGTCAATCCAGCAGGTCTACCTGAACACAATGATATAGTTAGGTTTTTTCGTGATAACCCTAATGCTCATAATGAAATGTGGAACACATATGCTGGAAATTATGAAAATTCATATAAGAATATTGAGGTTATGAATCTGGATTAGCATCAGGGTTGATAATAAGTTACATGATGCCAAGACAGTTTGGAGATTGAGGGAAATCTGAAAATAAAAGTGCTTCAAATTGACAGGACAGATTTAGTTTAGCCATTGAGGATTCTTTGCACTTCTTGTTGAGTAACCTCCTTACACAATTGTCTCAACCACTTGTTTTTCGCATCATACTTAAGGCGTTGTGGATAAAGTGCTCGTAACATAAAAGGATTAGTGTCAAAAGGAAGAGTGGTTGTATTTAAATTAAAACGTTTAGCTAATGACATTACCGTGGTGATAACACATTGATCATCCATGATTTCTAATGCTGCAGAAAATGTTGAAACACGAGCATAAATATTTCGTGGGTCGGGTCGTGTTAGGTAGCGCAGAAATTTATTGTGCTCATCATCAAAACCAAATAGGATATGAGGTATATTAATATAAATGTCATAATCCAATTTTGCTGGTAAGGGATAGTTTCGATAGCCAATGACTAAACTATCCTCAAAAAGCAATTCAGCGTTAAAACTATCTAAATTATTCAAAATACCCACCACTAAATCAGCATGTGTGAAGTCGAATTTTTGTTGAATCTGATAAATTGCAGAGAATGTTCGAACGTTAATGATATGATTAGGGTTGCTTTGATTTATCTGCTGCAAGAGAGAGGTTAACCCCAAATAGGCAAAATATTCAGAGACATATATATTAAAGGTTGAAGCTGTTTTTTCAGGAATAAACTCTTCAGCAGGAATGAGATAGTCGATATCATCAAGTATATTTTGTAATGGTTTGATCAATGATTTGGCTTTATTGGTTAATAACATATTATTGCCATCACGAATCAACAGTTCATCTTTAAAACGATCACGCATTTTCCCAAGACGAATCGTCACCGCAGGCTGTGATAAATTCATTACATTCGCAACACGACTAATACTTTGTTCAGATAGGAGTAATTGTAGTATTTGTAAGTCAGAAATATCCATATTTTACCTCACGAAGGGATTTTTAAGTTAAGTGATTGCGCAAGCTTTTGTATCTCGGTTTTGCATATATTTCGTAGCCATTTGTTTTTGGCATCAAACTTTAAGCGTTGGGGGTAGTGTATATTACAAGCAATCGGAGGGATATCAATCGGTAAAGGGTACGTATTGAGATTGTAGTTTTTAGCAAGACTTTTGACTGAGGTCATCACAAATTTATCCTCTAGCAATGTAGTGGCAAGATTTAAACTTGAGATTCTCATTTTGACATTGCGAGGGTCGGGTGAACCAAGTGTCTTTAAAAAGGGGTTACCTTCTTCAAGTGCATTGATCAAGATGTGAGGCAAGTTACAATATTCATCTAATGTGAGTGCTTTTGTTTGATCAATAGGGTAACGATCATAAAGCAAACAGACTGGGTCATAATGTGAGATTTCAGATTCAAATTCACCAAGATCATTGTCATTGACAGCTCCTATGATCACTTCAGCATTACTAAAGTCATGAATGCCCTCGAGGTTATGTAATGGTGGAAATATATGCAAGTGTATTTCATGTTGGGGGTGAAAGCTATGTATGGCATCAAATAATGTTTTTGACACCAAGTACTCACAATACTCATTCATATGAATATTAATAATACAAGGCTCGGCTCTTGGATCAAAATGGGGGTGAGGGAATAGCTCATTAATTTGCTCAAGTAAGCGTTTTAAAGGCTGGATGATAGTTGTTGCTTTCTCAGTAAGCACCATAGTGTTACCTTGTCGCACGAGTAGCTCATCATTAAATCGTTTACGCATCTTGCCAAGGCGAATGGTTGCCGCAGGTTGCGATAAGCTCATCTTTTCAGCAGCATAAGTAATATTGCGCTCAGTGAGTAGTATGTAAAGCAGTTGCAAATCACTGATATCCATTAATCACTCCAAGTCATCCATTTGTTCTAAGCCTAGAATGTGAATCAAGGTTTAAATTATGCACAGTATTTTTGTGCCAGCAACTCAAATGCTGCACATAGCCTTCCAAATAC
>NZ_JBXTEF010000014.1:0-8246 GCF_057495195.1 Cysteiniphilum sp.
TTATTAAAACGCCTGAATGTTTAGAAAAAGCGTGGGAAGCTTTGGGAGAGCATCCACTGATTGCAGAGAGCTTTGTGCCATTTGATTATGAAGTCTCACAAATTGCCTCACGCGATCAGTTTGGGCATATTGCCTTTTATCCTTTGGTTAGAAATGAGCATCGTGATGGCATTTTACGTGAAACGCATGTGTTGATGGAGAAAAATGAACTAAGTATTGACGCGCAAGAAGCAGTGAAGCGTTTGCTTGAGCACTTTAATTATGTCGGCACTTTTGCTGTTGAGTTTTTTGTTAAAAATAATCAGCTTTTTGCCAATGAAATGGCACCGCGCGTGCACAACTCAGGACATTGGTCAATTAATGGTGCTAATGTCAGCCAATTTGAAAACCATATGCGCGCGATCAGTGGTGAGAATGTTGCTAAGATCAAAACATTAGCGCAACATATATTAATGATTAATCTCATTGCTGAGGATGTGCCCAATAAACAACTACCTGTTAATAGCTATGCCAAAAGTTATGGCAAGAGCTTAAGAGTAGGACGTAAGATGGGACACATTAATATTGTTGATAATGAACTAGAAACATTTATCAATAGTGTTAATATGATCTATCAAAATATTGAGGCAAAACCATGTTTGGAGGAGTTTTAAGTGTCAGATCAGCTCAGTGTTGCTTATTTTGCGGCAGGGTCCTTTAGCGGTGTCGAGCATTATTTTGCCAAAGAAAAAGGCGTTATCAAAACGGCAGTTGGCTATATGGCGGGAAAAACGCTGAATCCTACTTATCATGACGTGAAAACAGGGCAAACTGAGCATTTGGAAGTCGTTAAAGTTGAGTATGATCCACGTCTTGTCAGTTATGAAACTTTAGTGAAGCTTTTTTTGAAATTCATGATCCGACACAGAAAGATGGTCAAGGTGTTGATATTGGCTCGCAATATTTAAGTGCTGTTTTATATACAAATGACATGGAAAAAACGACTTGCCAGCAAGTGATTGATTATCTTGAAGCGCAAGGTTTAACGATTGCAACACAGTTAGTTGATGCTAACCTTCACCCATTTTGGTTGGCTGAAGACTACCATCAACAGTATTTTAATAAACACGCGCACTTGCATGTCTGTCATCGACGTGTGGAACGATTTGATTAACTATGAACGAGTAAAACGAGAAAGTATATGTTTGAAATAAGTGAAAATATCGAAAATTATTATGAGTTAAGCCAAACAGTGCGCGAGAAAATGCGCATGATTGATGATATGGCAGATCAGTTAGGTGAGCTTTTGGATTGGAACTTGACCGTTGATTTTCAGATTATCAATCAAGATGATAAATCATCATTATATGGTGTATCCATTATTGCAGGGGAATCAGATGACGACGAAGCACCGGTGTTTTTCTCAACAGCATCGGCAGATGAGGCATTGATCCGTTTACAAGTTTATCTAGAGTTAATGGAGACATTTGAAATTAGCAATTTGGCAAGATCTGAAGAATATTACCAACAGTCATTGGATAAGCTTGCGCATTATTACAATGATTCTTGTGATGATTTGTTACATCAAATCGTGCTTGAGAGTTTCTTTGAGTTTAATGAGAGGTTGGTCGACAATTAAATGTAGGGGCGTATTGCACCAGCTAGCACCTCTCCCTTTGCGGGAGAGGTCGTGTAGCTTTAGCTGCATGGGTGAGGGGTATGCATATGTATACACCCAAATTTGAATTTGCTAATTTTCTTAATTACTCCTAGGCTTAAATGGATTTTAAATAGCGGAAAAACCAAACGAATGGCAAGGATGGTGGCGGTATGAAAAAAAGGCTTTATTTTTATATCTTTTATATTTTTTATACATTGATTGTTACTGCAACCAGTGTAAAGTTAGCTTATCCGGCAGCAAATAGTTATCAGCAAACTGTGTCACTTAACTCATGGATGATACAACAGCAAGAGAAGTGCAAGAAAGATCAAGACCAAACATCAATGACTTTATGTGCTTTGAATAGTTGGTTGTCTCCTGCATTAAAATCGCAAATTGCCCAATCAACTATGAATCTACATCTTAAAGCGCTTGATGCGCATAAATCACAAGTTCAGTTGACTGTTGCTAAAGAGACCAACGCGCCTTATGTCAATATAGATTTGTTTTTAGAACAATTGGGTTTGTGGCAACAGCCTATGGATTGGCAAGCATATTTAAATCCCTCAATCCTTAATAAGGGTATAATAGAAATCTCCTACCCATTAATGATTGCTAGTCGTCAAATCATTGACTTTATAGGGCTGCCTGCACAGACACAGTTTATTCCGCAACAGTTAGAGAAAATGTATCCCGCGCAATTAACGGCAATGATCACTAAAAAGAAGCAAGTCATTGATATTGATATCAAGCTTGATATCGCAAAACTCGCACTTATGCACATGAATTTTCATGCGCAAGTTGATGGTGTGCTGTCGCTTAGTCCATTATTGGCAAATTTTACAAAACAAGACGTCCAAGATGGTGTTAAAAACAAGGTCTATCCCAGTGAGTTTACGCTTAGTCTAACTAATACAGGGCTTATTGAAGATATTATGCAGGAGTTATTGGGTGATCAATCATTGATATATTCACCCATGTTATTGATGCATTTATCCGACTATTTCACGCAAATCGCCTTATTGCAACGTGATTCGTTATTAAAACGAGGATTTATCAGTTTGGCTGATTTTGTTGTGTTACCCAGAAGTTTGAGTATCAAGGCCGTGAATAACTACGGGAAGCAACAAAGTTTTAGCTTATGGCAAGATATGCTTGATTGGCTTAACTTTGATTATCAATGGCAGACGCTAACACTTAAGCAGCAAAAAGATAAAAGTAGTGCACTGCAACAAAAAATATTCAAGGTTAATGCGCAAAGAGTTAAATATAAAAATAAGGTATTATCTCTTTTTAAGAGGGGCTTTTCTTATCAATTTTTCAGTAATGATGTTGAAGTAAAATAAGCTAAAAAAGATAAAGTTTTTAAATATCACGCACATTGCTCGCAAAAAAATCAATATTCACTATGTTTACAATACTGCTTGCTGTTGATTTGCAGTTAGATGAATCAGGAATTTGTTAAAACTTGGAAGCAAAAGAGGCTATGACCATATTCCTGTCCATTTTGATTGTATAAGCGCTGGCTGAGCGTGAGTCGAAGCCTCTATGAGGGTGTAACTTTTCCAAGCTTACCCACTTCGACTAATGCTCAGTGCATCGCTTCGATTTATGCTCAGGGTACGGTGAGCATTTGTGGGTGAATATTTAGTCTTAGCCGTAAAAGAAGTGAAAAAAGCAGAAGAAAACATAAACGATAAAAGGTGATGATATGCTAGGAAGGTACTCAAAAAATCTGTTTGCACTCGTTGCAATCGGTTTCGTTATATTATTAAGCGCTTGTGGTGGCGGTGGTGGCTCATCAACTGTGGCTGTAGGCACACAGACCGTGAATTGCCCACAGGGGTCAACCTGTGCACCTGAACAGGTGTCAATGGTTGAAGCTCAATCATAATCAAGGAGGATACGATGAAAATTAAACGATTAAATATACATTATCTTGCTATTTTAATGGGGGCGTCTGTGTCGGCATCGTATGCTGTGCCGACATCAGGCGATTATGTAAACGATCTGCCACAGACCTATACCAATAATTTCACGCAAGAGACGATGGATCAGATTAACGGTATTTTGTGTGTGTTTGCGCAAACGAATTATCCTGAGTTTACAAATCAGGGTGCTTATCTATCAAAGGTTGATATGAATGCTTGCAATATGGGTGATGAGCGAAGTGACAACAGTGTGCCAATTTTGTCTGATATTGTTGGTGAGTCAACGAATGTCAATGGCGTGCAAACGGTGACTTTCTGGATTGATGGCTTACAAGTGGGTGATGGTGACACGGTATTGATTGAAGGAAAATTAGTGGCAACGGAAACACCAACGACACTTAATCCTTATGGTGTCTTTAGCTTAAACTACGTATCTTATCCTTATGTTAATGGTGTATTAAATCGCACAACACCGCAATTTAGAGGATTTATTAGTGCTTCACAGGCGACCAATGGACGTGCTTTAGTGAAATACTTTGAAACGGAAAGCAATGGCAACAATAGTCGTAATGTGGCATTAGCTTTTATCCAAACGGCTGAAAATACCGGTTATGGGCAGATCTCAAGTGTTTTTAATCAAAGCTCAATGTTGGCAAAGATTGCGTTTAATAGCAGCCATTTAGAAAATTTGGTCACACGTGCTGATTTAACCAATGGTCAAGCTGAGATTTGTTATGATCGCAATAATTACACCACAAGTGTCTATCGCTATGGTTTGTATAATGCGGATGGTAGTCGCGTTAATCGTGATTCCGGTGGCTTCCCCGTTGAAATTACCATTAATAATGAAACAAAACGTGGTTGGTTAAGTTTTTATGGGTTATGGTTGCCAGGTAACCCGACGGTTGCTGATGGTGCGGCTGCCACGAAAAAAGACATGCAAACAGGTGCGTCAACTGCTGGTACCATTGAAGTGGGGCCAGGAAGGCTTGAGTTGCAAACGGCGCGTTCAATTACATTGGACCAGTTAACAGGTACACGTTTACGTCTACATGCGCTTAATCAAAATCTAACCACAGCAATTGTGTTATGGAATTCAACGACTCAGCAATTTGACAAAGTCGGTGAGGATAGTTGTGGTCAAAGTGGTTGTAACTTTACCCCTGTAACACCTGCAGTAGCTATTTCCAACTCAGATTTGCAAAATACTTATTTAGGTCAGAACTATAGTCTAAATGTATCGATTGATGGTGTTGGGGGCGGTGGCTTTACCAATATTCCAATGCGTGATCAAAATAATCAAGTTGTGTTACCAACCAATAATACACAATTAGTCGTATGGACAAGCGCGCTTGTAGCACCCACAGCAGCAGATGATACTTTAACACTGCATTGCTATAATAATTGTCCTGTGTGGAATAATGGCTTAACTCAATGGGAAACCAAGTATCCAGCGTGGGATAGCTCAGGGTCTCCTAATCTCTACTTAACCTATACGATTAATAAAAACATTCTTGCGACTAATAATGCCTATGCATTATTAGATCCAAATGGCGTGCCTGTAACCTCAACAACTGATAATTTATGGGTTGGTGAGATGGTAGCAAATACAGTTAATGTCGGTACGAATATTGATAATTTATACAATGGCACCATTACTCAAAAGTATACTTGGCAAAGTGGTCCGCAACCTTGGAATAAGTTCTATACTTTTAAAGCAACCAGTGACAATAGTATCAGTAGTTTTGAGCCACCGATTAGCTTAACCTACAATGATGGTCAGGGTAGTCGTTTTATCGAGTACGAATCTTTTGGACAGTTAAACGGTATTCCAGGTAAATGTTATAGTCGTTTAGATAACACCTTACAATCTCAATGTAATGGTAATGATCAGATTTGGGTGCCTGATTATAATGTGCCAACAGGGGCTGAACTTACGCAAACAGCAAATGCCAATGTTAGCTATTTTGTCAAGCAGTTGGGTATTGCGCAAAACTTACTTCCCCTTGCCGCAGGAGCAGCAAGAGATGCGTGTATCAGTGATCTACAAACATTAATTACCCAAGCCGGCACCGATAGCAATGTCACCTTGCCAACATTGAGTGATTGGGTTGATCCAAATATTGGTACGATGCCAAACGTTGGTGATATTCCAAAAGTAATTGCAGGGGTTACGCAACCGCAAACATAGTTATACCGCACGCAAACCATTTTACAGAATTTCTATCATTGAATTTCCTGTGCTTCCGAATGATTTGGTATTGCTAATAGTCCTAGCTATTACCTGCAACCCAATCATTCGGAAGCGTCAAAAACTTCTTCGACATTAAATACCATAAAATGATTTACGAACGGTATTATTCCGCTTTAAGTGATCGGGTTAATAATGCATGAGCTGTTGTGCGCATATCTTGATTTTCGTGGAGAATGCTATAAACCGCTTCAACGATTGGCATTGACACATTGTGTTTCTGTGCCAACTTATAGACAGCATTTGCTGAAGAAATGCCTTCAACCACTTGTTTGACTTCGTTGCAAGCCTCATCAATCGTTTTGCCTTGACCAACAAGTACGCCAAAACGGCGATTTCGTGATTGATTGTCAGTACAGGTTAATAACAGATCACCAAGCCCGCTTAAGCCATAAAAGGTCTCAAGTTTTCCTCCTAAGGTTAGGCCTAACTGGGTTAGTTCATTAAGTCCACGCGTAATTAAGCCCGCACGCGCGTTAGCGCCAAAACCAAGACCGTCTGAGATACCACAAGCAATGGCAAGTGCGTTTTTAACAGCGCCGCCGATTTCAGCCCCAGTGACATCTGTCGAGGTATAACAGCGAAAATTATCGCTATTAAAAAGCAGTTGAATATGTTTGGCATAATCATTGTTCTTCGAAGCAGCCAAAATAGCAGTAGGTAAGCCTTTGGCAACTTCTTTGGCAAAGCTAGGTCCTGTGATTAAACCAAAAGGATTGTCTTTTAGGATAGCTTCAGCCATTTGGTCTAATAGTTGATAACTATGATGGCAAAAACCTTTTGTTGCTGAAATCACGCCTTGTGTGCTTTTTAAATGTGGTTTAACTGCTTCGAGTGTTTTGACAAAACCAATACTTGGTGTTGCCATTAAGATGTCATCACATTGATGGATAACACTCTGCCAATCATTGATGGCAATTAAATTTGTTGGAAAAACAACATCAGGCAAGTAGCTGTGATTATGTTTATCACGAATCATTTGTGTATTATGTGTGTCTTTCCATGAGTGGATATAAACCATGTGTCCAACGCGTGCTAGTTGTAACGCAAGCGCTGTGCCCCACGAACCGGCACCCATGACAAGCATTGTATTATTCATAAAAATAGTAACTCCAGTTGTTTATGCTGATGGTTTGATGCCAAGCAAGCGATCACTTTCTTGATAGGCTTTATCAGCAAATACGCCCATCCATTCTTTCACATCATTAAATTGCTCACTAAATTCAAGTTTGCCATTGGTTGATTTTAATTGTTCGACTTGTTTTAAAATCAATTGGGCATAATCATGAATGCTGTTTAAGCGCTCATGGTCAGAGGCAATAATATTGGCATATAAGTCGGCATCCTGACTAAATAGGCGTCCAATAATGTTAAGCTCCATTTTGTAAACAGGGCTTGAAATTGCCATTAATTCTTCCAAGTGGATATTATGTTGTTTTAAGAATATTCCCATGCAAAATACGGAGAAATGTTCAATGCCTTGGATAAATGTCATTGCTTGGTCATGAGCGCTTGCGGTCATTTTTTTAAGGGTAAACCCTAAGGTGATCAGATCGCTGATAAACCATTGATAATGTTTAGCGTCGCGCCCATCGCAGTAAACAATAACCTGTTTATTGCTGTTGGTGACGGTTGGTCCAAAAATCGGGTGAAGTCCAACAACAGCACCACGATGTGTGCTGAGCATTTTGGTTATTGGTGCTGATTTGATGCTGGTTAAGTCCGCAAGTATGGTATCAGAGCTAATATAACGAGACGCTCTTGTAATGATCTCATCAGTAAGCGCAATCGGTGTGCTGATAATCACCATATCTTGACTCTTAAGAAGTGTTTGCGCTTCTTGCCAATCGTCTTCACCAAAAAGGGTTATCTCATAATACGCAAGTTGTTTAAGAAAAAAAGCTAGGCATTGCCCCATAGCGCCATGACCACCAATAATGCAAATACGACGCATTGGCGCTTTTGTTATTTCCTTTATTTCTTTCATTTCTGTCATGATTTTATACCTTTAGCCATAATGTAATGGGTCCATCATTGGTAAGTGATACTTGCATATTGGCGCCGAATTTCCCTTGTTGAATGCGTGCATATTTCTGCGTGATGTCAGCATAAAACTCAGCAAATTTTGCTTTGGCAATCTGTGGTGGGCATGCTCCAGAAAAGCTCGGGCGTAAGCCGCGATCAGTATTAGCAGCCAATGTGAATTGCGGCACAAGTAACAACGCACCATTGATATCAATGAGGCTCTTGTTAAGCTTGCCATGATCATCTTCAAAAATGCGTTGATTTAAAAGCTTGTGTGCCATCTTGTCATATTCTTTTTGTCCATCTTTCTCTTCGATACAGATAAATGTGAATCAAGGTTTAAATTATGCACAGTATTTTTGTGCCAGCAACTCAAATGCTGCACATAGCCTTCCAAATA
>NZ_JBXTEF010000015.1:0-14593 GCF_057495195.1 Cysteiniphilum sp.
GTCAGCCTACGGCTGCCACCCCTCTTGCAAAGAGGGAAATTAGGTAGTGTTGATTTTATATTCCCCTCTTTTCAAGAGGGGTGCCGAGCTTTCGAGGCGGGGTGTTGAAATAGGAGAAGTGCATAACTCCGGTTTGTTTATTCCGCTAAAAGCAACCTGTAATATGTGTGCTTTTTAATCCTCTTTGCAACTAAAGCATTTTTTCGTGGTAAAATAATATTTTTTTGGCTGTGACGCTATTGTTATTGGATGCTAAATCAATTAATCTCTTGTTGGATATTAACCAACAGCTAATGAACAAAGTTTCAATATAGGGGGAAACGATTATGGCTGCAACAATGCATTATAAATTGAAACCGGATGAACAATCTGCAGAAACATTTCCATTACGTGAGGTTGTGCGCAAACGCGTGCAGCATTACTACAAAATGGTCTCACAAGAAGGCTTGAATCCTGATGATGTTTATGACTTAATTATGGAAGAAACCGAGTGCCCAATGATTGAAGCAACGATGGACTTCACGGGCGGTAATCAAAGCCGTTCTGCACGCATTCTTGGGCTTAATCGAGGCACTTTCCGTAAGAAGCTTGAGCAATACAGCATGCTTGAAGATGAAGATGAATCACCGCTAAAATAATTTCGTCATTTATTCATTTCCTCATGATCGATAACACGCCCAGTGGTTGTTTTTTTATAAGTGTTAGCGTTGTTATTTAACTCTTCATTTGTATTTTGACTTGCTTTGTTAAGTATATCTTTGATACGTTTTTTAACTATTAAGCCATAAATAACAAAGCATACGCCCAAGAAAAGAAAAAGCGGTAATAACAGTATTACTACAGCAATTAAGAATATCAGCTGTAAAGGGTGTAGTTTTTTCATAGTTTCAATAAGCTCTATTTTTTCAATAGATCAAACTATATGCAAAAAGAGTGGTGAATACTAGGGTTTATAGCGAAATATAGCTATTTCACAAATACTTTTTAAGCGTTATCGTTTATAAACGATAATATCCCATACGCCATGCTCTAGTCGCTGGCCGCGTGCTTCAAATTTGGTCAATGGTCGATGCTCTGGGCGTGGTGCAAAACCGTTGTGCGGGTTTTTAAGTTGAGTATGCTTGGTAAATAGTTCAAGCACTTCATCAGCATAATTCTGCCAATCCGTGGCAAAATGAATAAATCCTGTGGGTTCAAGCTTCTGTAGAATTAAATCAATAAACTCAGGATTAACCAAACGGCGTTTGTGATGACGCTTTTTATGCCATGGATCAGGGAAAAATATTTGCACACCTTGTAACGTATTATCTTTAATCATGTGTTTAAAAACTTCAACGGCATCATGTTGCATTACGCGTAGGTTGTCTAATGTGTTCTCATGAATATGATCTAAGATATTACCAATACCGGGTTCATGGACTTCAATGCCTAGGAAGTTCGTTTGAGGCGCCTCTTTTGCCATGGTGACTAAGCTGTTGCCCATACCAAAACCAATCTCAACAACGAGTGGTTGAGGCGTTTTGTAGTATATATCAAAATTGGTTTCCTCAACTGTGTAAGGAACTTGATAAAGATAAGTGTAATTATCTAATGCACGTTGTTGGCGCATGGTTGTTCTGCCGGCACGCTTAACAAAGCTTTTGACGGTGCGCATAGTGGGTATGCTTTTGTTATCCATTTTAGATGATTTTAATTAATACTTTATATAGAGTAGCTATAGTAAAGTGAGGTTTCAAAAAGTACAAGCCTCAGATAAATGAAAATTTCATATGAAATTCGATCTATGCATACACACTATGCTTCAAGCATATGGTAATTGGAGTAATTAAAATAGATGTGGGTTGACTATCAATGATTGCTAAGGTTAAATAGCACCTCTTTATTATGAAGGCCAAGGAACTTGATCCAATGCGACAGGTATCTCAATCATCTCAGAACATTTCCTATCATTTTTTCTTACAAGCTTATTTATTGATATTCTCAACAGAGGTGTTATTTGCACTGATTAATCCTAGTTATGTACAGTTGTTTTTTGATGAAAAATCACCTTTTTGGTTAAGCATTGGCTCACAGCAACAAGCTGGAATTTACTATGGTGTGTTTTTGTTAGCCGGACAAATAGCAGGAATTATTGCCAATGTCCTATGGGGTGTGGTCTCGGATTATATTGGACGCAAAAAGGTTGCGGTGATATCAATGTTGGCAGTGACAATTACTGGAGTCAGTACCATATTTTCAGCATACTTACATATGATTGTACTATTTATTATTGGCTATGTGCTTGGCCATCTTCTTTACGGTATGTTTCCAGTGGTGATTGCCAGTATTTCAAGTGCGGCACATAACGATAAACGTAAACTGCTATGGGTGGGGTTGTTACAGTTTTTTACGGGACTTGCTTTTGTTATCGGTCCATTTGTCGGTAGTGTGATTATGGCACAAAGTGGCAGCTTCGTTTCACCGTATTATGTTATTGCAATGATATCGATTACTTTGATATTTATTATTTGGTGGTGTTATAAACCACAGAGGTATTATCAGCAACAAAAAGTACAGAGAAATATACCCCTTATGCAGACGATATGGCGATTACTAAAGCAGAAGAAAGTTGCTATTTTGATCGTGCTTTTATTATTAGATCAGTTAGCCTGGGGTATGTATTTTCAGTTTATCCAACCGATTGCTAAACTCAAACTTGGCTTTAATGTTGCCCAAATTGGATTATTGGTTAGCTTTATCGGTTTATCTTTAATGTTATCTGCCTTAATTCTATTGCCGATTTTGCAACGCTTTTTAAGCTATCAGAAGTTGTTTATTATTGCTATTTTGGCAATGCTTGTTGGTGCCTTAGGAGCAATGTTGTTAGCATTATATCCAACCGATCATCAGCTGATGATTTATGTTGTGAGTTTTTTTATGGCATTTGGAGATATGGTGGTTTTTTCATTATTAGTTGTTGGATTTAGCAATGCAGTTGAGATTCGCTATCAGGGATTTATTTCAGGCTTTTTATACACGCTTGCCAAAGGATTTGGCTGGGGTGTATCAGGTGTTTTAGGTGGTGTCTTTATGACAATTAATACAGCTTGGTCGATGGGGTTTGCGAGTTTATGTCTGCTCGGGCTTTTAATTGTTTTTGTCAAGAATCATCAGGTTATTAGTAATGACGATAATTATTGAAGTAGATGCTTAAACAAATAATTGACTGTGTTTTGATCTTGCTTAAGGCTTGGGTAATAATTTTACAAAATATCATATATTTTTCGTGACATCTTCTTTTAAAAGTTATAACTTAATTTCGTAGGTAGTGAATTTTATTCCTGGGGAGGAAATATGAAACAGGTCAAATTAATACCCTCGTTATTATTGTCAGCGCTTTTTATTGCAGGATGTGGCGGCAGTAACTCACAAACGTCAAGTAAATCATCAGATCAGTTTGCGCCCAAAGGTAAAGATACTTTCGTTCGTGCAAATGCGGCTGAGCCTGATTCATTAGATCCGGCACATGCTCAAGATGTTTACTCAGCAAATATCATGTACGATATTGGTGAAGGTTTGATGTCCGAGAATCAAAAAAATGAACCAGTTCCTGGTGTTGCTAAGTCTTACAAGGTATCAAAAGATGGCTTAAGCTATACCTTTTATTTGCGAGATAATGCCAAATGGTCTAATGGCAACCGGTTACGGCGGAAGACTTTGCTTATGCATTGAAACGTGCAGTTAATCCACAAACCGCATCAGAGATGGCGTATAAGCTTGCACCAATTCAAAATGCTCAAGCAATTATGGATGGTAAAAAGCCAGTATCTAGCTTAGGTGTTAAGGTAATTAATGCGCATGAAATTCAAATAACACTGGATTATCCTGTTTATTATTTCCTAAGTATTATGGCGGATCCTGTAACTTATCCAGTTTATAAAGCAGGTGTCGAGCAATATGGTAAAGGATTTTTCCGAGCAGGCAAGCTTATAAGCAATGGCCCTTATGAGTTAAAAGAATGGGTGCCTAATGGCTATGTTCTTGTGACGAAAAATCCATATTACTGGGATGCAAAGGGCGTTAAAATTCAAAATGTGAAGTTTTTACCTATTGTGGATCGAAGTTCTGCATTAAATGCCTATGCATCAGGCCAGGTAGATTATGTACAATATGTGCCAACGGTAAGTTTAGATATACTTAAAAATCGTTATGGTGCAGAGCTACAAAGCACACCATGGCTCACGTTGGATTATCTCGACTTCAATATGACAAAGCCTCCTTTTAAGGGTAATAAAGATTTACGTGAGGCTTTATCTTTGGCTATTGATCGCGTGGCTTTAGCCAAAAATGTGGTTAATGATGGTAGTGTGGCAGCCTATAGCTTATTCCCAGCAGATATTGATGGTGGGCGTTATAAAGATGTTACCTATGCTTGGCATGATTGGTCCAAAGAAAAGCGCTTAGCTTTGGCAAAAGAATTATACAAAAAGGCGGGTTACTCAGTGGATAATCCATTAGTCGTTTCTTTGGATTATAATACAGATGGTCGCTTAAAGAAATTAATGGAAGCGATTAGTCAAATGTGGGCGCAGAATCTAGGGGTTAAAGTTAATTTGGCAAACTCGGAGTTCAAAGTATTTTTGAAGCTACGCCAATCGCATAGCTATGACGGTGTTGCTCGTGATGGTTGGGTCGCAGACTTTAATGCAATAGATAACTTTGCCAATATGTGGATGTGTACTAACCCACAAAATAATGCCGGATACTGCAATACAGAATATGACAAGTTGATTACACAAGGGCAAAAGCAATTAACAGCAGATGCCGCTGTCCCATATTATACAAAAGCGTTGCAGATGATGCAGAATGATTATCCAAGTACACCACTCATCGTGCAGCCAGTAACTCACCTTGTGAAGCCTTATATAGCTGGCTATAACATTCAAAATAATCACTTGGATCATTTGTATGACAAATGGTTATCATTTAAATATCGAGCATAAGCATATAAATAGACTATGACGCTATTGTGTTTATTATCCTAAATACATACGATAGCCGTGTAGGAAATACGCGTTTATTTGTTTATTAAGGTGCGTTAAAATAACAAGGGAGAAATGATGTTTGGTTATATTATTCGACGCTTAGGTGGTGCCATTCCCACACTATTTGTGGTGGTGCTTATTAGCTTTTTGATGGTGCATATGACACCAGGTGATCCATTTGCAACAGAGCGTGCTTTGCCACCTGAAGTCTTGAAGCAGTTGCACCATCAATATCATTTAGATTTGCCTTTGTGGAAGCAGTTTTTTTACTATATTAATGATTTACTACATGGTAATTTGGGTTATTCCTATAAATACCAAGGACAGTCTATCAATCAATTGGTTTTCCCTGATGGTGGGCAAGGTGGTTTTTGGGTGTCAGTGCAGTTGGGTATTTTTAGTATTATTTTGGCAAGTATTTTTGGCATTATTTTTGGCATTTTTTCCGCGCTAACACGTAACACAAAGTTGAGCTTTGTCGATCATATTATTGGTGTTATTGCGATGCTTTTCATCTCAACACCGATTGTGGTGACAGCTCCCTTAGCCGTACTTATTTTTGCAGTGATTTTAGGCTTATTTCCAGCAGGTGGCTGGGGAAGTTGGAATGACTTAGTTTTACCGGTTGTTGTTTTGGCAATTCCTTATATTGCGATTATCACGCAAATCACAAGAAGTAGCTTGATTGAGATATTAAGCTCGCCATTTATTCGTACGGCAAAAGCCAAAGGGCTTTCAATGCCGCGCATTGTTTGGAAGCATGCTTTAAAGCCATCATTAATGCCTGTGGTATCATTCTTAGGCCCTGCAGTGGCTGGGATCTTAACAGGATCAGTGGTCGTTGAAACAGTATTTACCATTCCTGGTATTGGCGTGCAAGTGGTGCAAGGGGCAACAAACCGCGATTACAATCTAGTATTAGCATTAACTATTATCTATAGCTTATTAGTGATCTTATTTAACTTGGTCGTTGATATTGTTTATGCCTTTTTAGATCCAAAAATTCGTTATTAGAGAGAGGTGAAAAATGGCAAAGAGTTTCACAATTGAACAAAAAAAGAAGAATGCAAACTTCCTAGAAGAGGTTGCCAATACCTCGCATGAACAAGCCTTTAAAGGTCGCAGTTTATACTATGATGCATGGATGCGTTTTAAGAAAAATAAAATTGCGATGATCAGTCTTGTCATATTACTGTTGATTGTTTTGGCAGTAGTCATATTACCGTGGGTTTCACCGTATACTTATGCCTATCAAAACTTGCTTGAAGTCTATCAAGCACCTAGTGCCACTCATTGGTTTGGCACGGATAGTTTAGGACGTGATGTCTTTACACGAGTGATGGTTGGTGGGCGCGTGACCCTTGAGATTGGCTTGGTAGCGACACTAGTCAGTGTGATTATTGGTACATTAGTTGGTGCTACTGCTGGGTTTTTTGGTGGGAAAATCGATAACATTCTCATGCGTATTGTTGATGTGCTTTATGGCTTACCTTTTATGTTTTTTGCCATTTTGTTGGTGACTTTATTTGGTAGAAACTTTGTATTGGTATTTATTGCCATTGGTGCGGTCAGTTGGTTGGATATGGCGCGTGTCGTGCGTGGACAGACGTTAGGTTTAAAAAGCAAAGAATTTATCGAAGCGGCTTATGTTTGTGGTGTCAGTGAAAGAGTGATTATCACACGTCACATTGTTAGAAACCTTATTGGTATCATTGCTGTGTATATTACGCTAACGGTACCAGTTGTCATTATGACGGCGGCATTCTTAAGCTTCTTAGGTCTGGGTGTTCAACCACCAATGACTGACTGGGGTGGACTGATTAGTGATGGCGTACAAGTGATTGCCTTTAATTATTGGTGGGTATTGGTGATTCCGTCGATTTTCTTAACGGTCACCTTACTATGCTTTAATTTCGTCGGTAATGGTTTACGAGATGCGCTTGATCCGCGCGAGCATCGCTAGGAGAGAAATATGTCACTATTAGAAGTAAAAGACTTAGAAGTAAAATTTAAAACCAATGATGGATTGGTTAGTGCGGTTAATAAAATTAACTTTAGTTTAGATCAAGGTGAAACCTTAGGAATTGTTGGTGAATCAGGCTCTGGCAAAAGCCAAACGGTATTGGCATTGATGGGACTATCGGCATCTAATGCCGTGATTTCAGGTTCTGCTAAATTTAATGGCAAAGAGTTGGTAGGTATGCCAACAAATGAATTAAATAAGATCCGAGGTGATCAAATATCAATGATTTTCCAGGACCCTATGACCTCACTGAATCCTTATATTACGGTTGAAAAACAATTATCAGAGACATTGATGATTCATCGCAATTGCTCAAAATCTGATGCAGCTAAAAAAGCCATAGAGATGCTTGATGCAGTACATATTCCAGATGCTAAGAATCGTGTAAAGCTCTACCCACATGAGTTTTCAGGTGGTATGCGTCAACGGGTGATGATCGCAATGGCGTTAATGTGCCGTCCAAAACTTTTGATCGCTGATGAGCCGACAACGGCATTAGATGTAACGGTGCAAGCACAGATTCTAAAGCTATTAAAAGAGCTGCAAAATGAGTTTCATATGGCAACGATCTTAATTACGCATGATATAGGTGTCGTTGCTGGGGCTTGTGATCGTGTAATGGTAATGTATGGTGGATCGCCTGTGGAGTCGGCGAATATTGATGATTTATTTAAGCACAATCATCATCCGTATACCAAAGGCTTAATGGCAGCTACACCACGTGTTGATATCCCAAGTGCACGTTTGCAAGCAATTCCTGGAGAGCCACCTGATTTATCTAATTTGCCACAGGGTTGCGCTTTTCAACCACGTTGTGATTTTGCATTGCAAAATTGTTTGACGCATAAACCAAAGCTTGAGAATTATGTGAAAAATGCAAAAGATAATAGCCATTTAGTCGCATGCTTTTATGCCAAACAACAAATGGAGGCAATGAACCATGCTTAGTAATGAGACTGTTTTAAATATAGAAAATCTGAAAGTTCATTTTCCACTGAAGAAATCATGGCCTTGGCAAGAAACGCGCTTTGTTAAAGCGGTGGATGGCGTGTCATTTGATGTTAAGAAAGGTGAAACCTTAGGTATCGTGGGAGAATCAGGTTGTGGTAAATCAACATTGATTCGCGCGGTGGTTGGCTTAGTCAATGCAACAGAGGGTAAAGTGGTATGGGCAGGTAAAGACTTAACCGCATTGAAACATAAAAAATCATGGCAGCCGGTTAGAAAAGAGATTCAAATGATATTTCAGGATCCATTTGCTTCCCTTAATCCACGCATTACCATTGGTAATATCATTGCTGAACCATTAAAAGTGCATGAACCTAAGCTATCAAAAGAAGAGCGGCGCAAGCGTGTTGAAGAGATGATGCGTATGGTTGGCTTATCGCCAAAACATATCAACCGCTATCCCCATCAATTCTCTGGTGGACAGTGTCAGCGCGTGGGTATTGCGCGTGCGTTAATTTTGAAGCCATCAATTTTGGTATGTGACGAACCTGTTAGTGCATTGGATGTATCGATTCAAGCGCAAGTAGTGAATTTATTAAAAGAATTACAACAGACACTAGGCTTGACGATTTTATTTATTGCGCACAACTTGAGTGTGGTTAAGCATATTTCAGATCGCATTATGGTGATGTATTTAGGCAATTTAATGGAAGTTGGTGAATCAAAAGCGTTATGTGATTATCCGACACACCCTTATACCAAAGCGTTATTATCAGCGGTACCGTTGCCTGATCCAGTACTTGAGCGTGAGAAAAAAATTCAGATTTTGGAGGGAGACTTACCTTCACCGATTAATCCACCATCCGGTTGTGTATTTCGTACGCGTTGCCCACAGGCGGATGAAACATGTTCCAAAGACAAACCGCAGTTATATACGTTGTCAGATGAGCGTAAAGCAGCATGTATAAAATTACACGTTAAACAGTAAAATTTAAGATAAGGAGTGCAATAGTTAATATGAATGGATCAAAAAAGATATTAGTATTGGGTTTAACATTGGCATTGGCTGCATTGTCTGGTTGTGGAGGGAGTAACACGCAAACGAGAGATTCAGATAGAGCACCAAAAGGTAAAGATACCTTGATTGTTGGGGTGGGTACTGGCGTGCCAACCTTAGATCCACAACTTGTTAATGATACAACTTCAGGGCGTGTTGTCGATGATCTTTTTGAAGGGTTAACCTCAGAAAATCAGTCAAATAAAGCGGTTCCAGGTGTGGCCAAATCGTGGGATATATCTAAAGATGGTACCGTATATACCTTTCACTTACGCGATAATGCTAAATGGTCAAATGGTAAACCAGTCACTGCTGAGGATTTCGTTTTCTCATTAAGGCGTGCTGTAACACCTGAAACAGCTGCACCTAATAACACCATGCTTAATGTGATCAAAGGCGCACAAGCGATTATGGATAATAAGGCAAAAGCCGATACTTTGGGCGTTAAAGCATTAGATGATTCTACACTTCAAATTACCCTAGCGCACCCTTTGGCATACTTTCCAGCAATTTTAGCAAATCCAGTGGCTTATCCTGTCTATCCTCCATTAGTTAAAGAGGATCCAAAAGGTTGGGCACAAGCGGGTAAGATGATTAGCAATGGCGCTTATGAGCTTAAAGAGTGGATTCCAAATGGACATATTTTAGCACTTAAAAACCCGAACTATTGGGATGCGTCAAATGTTAAAATCGATAAAGTTCGCTATCTACCAATTAATAACCCAACGGATGAGCTTAATCGTTATAAGGCAGGACAGATGGATATCACTTGGACATTGCCCGATGGATTAAGTGCTGAGCAGTATCGCCAACAGTTTGGCTCACAATTTGTTGATGTCACACAATTAGGTGCATATTACTATTGGTTTAATACCAATGCCAAAGGCGTTGATAAACTGGAAGTGCGTAAAGCACTAACAATGACAGTCAATCGCAAGGCAATTATTGATGCTATTTTGAAAATGGGGCAAACGCCTTTATATAGCATTGTGCCACAAGGTATCCAAGGTGGTATTTATGATAATGTCTATAAAGATGTGCCAAGCTATAGCTGGGTCAATAAACCGATGGCAGAACGCGATCAAATTGCCAAAGGTCTATTAGAGAAAGCAGGGTACTCTGATACAAATCCATTGAATTTGACAATTAGCTATAACACATTGCCAACACATCAGAAAATTGCTGAAGCGATTACGCAAATGTGGAAGCAGGCTTTTGGTGGTATGGTGAGTGTTAAAGTGCAAAATGAAGAGTGGAAGGTTTATCTGCAAACCTTACAACAGCAAAACTACCAAATTGGACGTTTTGCATGGATTGCCGATTTTAATGCAGCGAGTAATTTTGTTGATATGTTTTTATGTAATAGCCCAAATAATAATGCAGGATTCTGTAACAAAACATTAGATAAAGAATATCAGTTGGGTATGTATGCACCAACACAAGCACAATTTGATTCGCATATGAAAAAAGCGATTGAGATTGCGATGGCGGGGTATTACTCTTTGCCATTATATAATTACACATATTATCGTTTGGTAAAACCATATATTGGTGGCTATGATCCAGAAAATAACCATATGGATCATGTGTACTCAAAGTGGATGTATTTTAAAAAGTAAAATTTATATTAGGATTTGTAATGAGTGAAATAGCAAAGATAAATAAAAAGAAAAAAGAGGTTTTTATAGGCTAAACAACAACCAATCATGAGGGAGGAAGATATGAAAATCAAAAAACTACTGCTATGCATGTCGCTAGGTGCTATGGCTGTGACGATGAGTGCATGCTCAAAATCACAGAAAGCAAAAGACGACAGTGGACAAGCAGCAACGACAACACAGCAGCAAGCATCACAAAAAGACCAAGTCTTAACGGTTGGTGTTGGTGCTGCTGTACCAACACTTGATTCAGGGATTTTATCTGATGTCAGTTCAATGCGTGTTGTGAATGACTTATATGAAGGTTTGGTGATGCTTAACCAAAAAGATGAAATTGTGCCTGGTGTTGCTAAATCTTGGGATATCTCAGCAGATGGCAAAACCTATACATTTCATTTGCGTCATGATGCTAAGTGGTCAAATGGTGATCCAGTGACTGCTGAGAATTTTGTCTATGCATTTAGACGAAACTTAAACCCCGAAGTACCTAATGTCTTTAATACGATGTTTGAGGCAATCGTTGGTGCACCAGCTATTATTAATGGCAAGTCAAAAGATTTCACAACGCTCGGTGTAAAAGCTTTAGATGACTATACCTTGCAAATTAGTTTGTCACATCCACAGCCTTATTTCGTGCAGTTAATGCTATTAACGTCAAGTTACCCCTTACATCAAGCAGAAATTGAAAAGTATGGTAAAGGCTGGGCGCAACCAGGTAAAATGATCACCAATGGCGCTTATATGCTTAAAGAATGGATTCCAAATGGCCACTTGCTTGCGGTCAAAAATCCGCATTATTGGGATAAAAAAGATGTGGCTATTGAAACAGTCAAATATTTACCAATCGTTGATTTATCAACTGAATATGCACAATTCCAATCCGGTAATTTAGATATGACTTGGGATGTGCCAAATGGTCAAAATATTGAATATTATGCCAAGAAATATGGCGATCAATTACAGCATAATACAATGCTTGGCAATGAGTACTTTTGGTTTAACTTTAAGAATCCTGATTTTGCCAAGGTCGATGTACGTAAAGCGTTAACCATTGTTGTTGATCGTAAGGCGCTGGTTGAGAATGTCACGAAAAAAGGTGAAACGCCATCGTATAGTGTATTACCAGATGGTGTTCAAGGTGGTTTATACAAAGACCTTTATAAAACCATGCCAAGTTATAACTGGGTAAGTCAAGATATGCAAACACGCCAAAAAGAGGCTAGAGCATTGCTTGAAAAAGCAGGTTATTCAGCAGAGCACCCGCTAAAATTTACACTGACATATGACACGTCGCCGTGGAAAAAATCATTTGTGCTTGCTGTGGTTGGCATGTGGCAACAAGCGTTTGGTAATCTCATCGATATATCATTGGAAAATCAAGAGTGGAAAGTCTTTTTACAAACCATGGATAAGCATCAATTTGATATTGGTCTTTTGGATTGGAAGGCGGATTATAATGATGCTAGTGACTGGGTTGAATTGATTACATGTGGCAGTGGTAACAACTATGGTCAATCGTGCAATCAGGAAGTAACGGAAAACTTTAGAAAGGCAGTCAGTCAAAAAGATGAGCAAGCTGAGATCCCTTATATGACCAAGGCGATAAAAGCGGCGATGAATGATTATATTATTCTGCCACTTTATAATTATTCGTATAATCACTTAATGAGCAAACGTATCGCTGGCTTCACTGCGAAAAATGATCATATGAATATGATTCAATCAAAGTGGTTGTATTTTAAAGAAGATAAGAAGAGTTAATAAACGGTTTTGTAGGGGCATATTGCATACGCCCCTAGTTGCTTAGGTTTTTCTTATATTTTAGTTGTTCTATCAGTAATCACAGCTGTTGTCATCACGCCATTGACATTAGTGGCAGTGCGTCCCATATCAATAATCGGGTCAACGCCTTGCACAAGTGCGATAATATTAAATGGTAACCCAAGCGTTGCAAAGGTAACACCTGCTGCAATAAAGGCGGTTCCTGGAATGCCCGAGACACCCAATGAAGCAATCATATTAATCGCACCGACTAACAGGATGATTTGCCAAGTAATTGGCTCACCCATAATTGTTAAGGTCATGACAACAAGCATTGCCGGATAAATACCCGCGCAAGCATTCATACCGATTGTAGCACCTATGCTTGGTGTGAAGTTTGAAACACTTTCAGAGAGCTTTAAGCGATTGCCTAAGGCATCCATGGTTACCGGTAATGTGCCAAAGCTTGAACGTGTGGTAAAGGCAACCAGTAATGCACGCCAAACATTTTTATAATAATGAATTGGATTAACACCACTTAAGGTAATCAATATAGTATGCATAATAATAACAATAAGCATGGCAATATACATTGCAGCAATAAAGTTGATCATCTGCATCAAGGTTGTTAATCCATGATCAAGTGTCATTTGTGTCATCAATGCAAACACACCATAAGGTGTCAGAGCGATAATCATATTGGCAAGCTTTTTAGCAACAAAGAATGCTGAGTGAATAAAGCTAATAAAAGGGGCAGCGATTTCTTTTTCCTGTTGATGAAGCTTTAATGTAGCAAAGCCAATCAAAGCGGCAAAAATAACCACGGCAATGACATTGTTATCTGCCATTGCCGTCACTGGATTGCTCGGTAACATGCCGGTAATCGTATCCACAAGATTATGTGATTCAGGAGTGTTTAAAGCACCAGAGAATGACATGCCAAAGCCAATATGCATCCATGAGCCAACCAGTCCGCCAATAACTGCACTAATACCAGTAAGAATCAGAATAATAACAACCGCTTTTGTCACCATTTTAATCAGATAAGATCCTTGATGATGACGTAGATTAACAATTGCATGGATAATTGCGGTTAACACCAGTGGGATAATTAACATCTTAAGTAAGCTAATATAAGTATCACTGACTAGATTTAGCAGGCTATGCAGGGTGTGATAACCACTGCTTTGATTTAATAGTCGCAAAACAATACCAAAGACAACACCAATGACTAAAGAGGCGACTGCACGAATGTTAAAACTGATTTTATAAAATTGTGCCAATGCTAATAGGATTAATATCAGCAGGAAAATGGTTGTGATCACGTAGCGGGCTCCGTATTTTTTGTAAAATGATAAAGATAATTATTAGATAATAATAGGCGAGTTGCTGGACGATAGCAAAACAAACAGCCGATATATTATTTATTAACTGTATAAGAAAAACTGATTAATGAGATGAGTTAGTTATATGTGGTATCGATTGCTTGTTTAGCTTGACGATAGCGTTTGAAATTTCTCCTTTAACTCGTTTTACTTAATGCTAGTTAGTTTGCTAAGCCATTGGGTGCGCTTAATATTTCAAATACTAAAGAGGTGTGGCGATCAGCAGAGTAGTCAGCAAACCAATCATCATAGGGGTAAGCATAGCCGCGAAAAGCATTGGCATGAATATTACTAACATAACTGGAGTTGGCGCCAGTTGTACATGTTGCCGGTGTGCCATAATTACCAACACAACCATATTGGTTAAAAATATCGGATGTTGGGCCAAAGGCGACACTAGCAACAGATCGTGGACTATAGCAACCCGCAAAGCTTGATGATGATGTTGCAACAAAATTGGTACTGTTGAATTGTGATTGTTGGGCTTTCATGCCACTATCAATAGTTTGGCATAATTGCTCAAGTGAAATATTTAATGGGTTCAAAGTAGATGCAGGGATTTGTTCATCAAAATAAGATACTGCTTGTGTGGTATTACCTAGTGCGAAATCATAGGTAAAGTAAGTTCCCGCTTGAGGGTAGAAGTTATAACGTGTGTTATATGTGAATCAAGGTTTAAATTATGCACAGTATTTTTGTGCCAGCAACTCAAATGCTGCACATAGCCTTCCAAATAC
>NZ_JBXTEF010000016.1:0-31922 GCF_057495195.1 Cysteiniphilum sp.
GAGCTTTCAGACTTTACAAGGAGAAGAATTAAATGAATAGAAAAGATCCCTATAAACCTATGCTTGAAAAGAGGGGAGTTGGGCGACGGTGATTTTAATTCCCCTCTTTTCAAGAGGAGTGCCAAGCTTGCGAGGCGGGGTGTTGAAGTAGAAAAAGTGCGTAACCTCAGTAAAAAAGTAAAAGTAAGGTAAAAGAAGGTAAATAGATCGCTATGCATAGCATTGAAGAAACATTAAGTGTGATTAGACGTGGCGCCGAAGAGGTGCTTTTAGAAGAAGATTTGATTGCGAAGTTAAAGAAGAAAAAGCCACTTATTGTTAAGTTTGGTTGTGATCCAACGGCACCGGATATTCATTTAGGACACACCGTAGTGATTAATAAATTGCGTCAACTGCAAGATTTAGGGCATGAAATCCACTTTTTAATTGGTAACTTTACCGCACAGATTGGTGATCCAACGGGGAAAAATACCACGCGTCCACCGCTATCAGCGGCAGATGTCGAAGAGAATGCTAAAACCTATCAAAAGCAGATTTTCAAAATTTTAGATCAAGAAAAAACGGTCGTTAAGCGCAATGGTGACTGGTTTGATCAGATGAGCGCAAGTGACATGATTAAGCTTGCATCAAAGCAAACTGTTGCCAGAATGCTTGAGCGTGATGATTTTTCTAAGCGCTACAAGTCTGGGCAAGGCATTGCTATTCATGAGTTTTTATATCCTTTGGTGCAAGGCTATGACTCAGTGGCGATGGTTGCTGATATTGAGTTAGGTGGCACGGATCAGAAGTTTAACTTATTGATGGGACGTGAGCTGCAAAAGCAAGCAGGGCAAGAGCCACAAGTGATTATCACCATGCCGTTATTAGAAGGGTTAGATGGTGTCAAGAAAATGTCTAAATCAGCCAATAACTATATCGGTATTGAAGAGCCTGCAGATGAGATGTTTGGTAAAATTATGTCGATTTCGGATGAGTTGATGTGGCGTTATTATGAATTACTAAGCTTTAAACCAATGACTGAAATCGAAAGCTTAAAAGAAGCGGTTAACAATGGTCAAAACCCACGTGATGTTAAGATTGATTTAGCTAAAGAGATTATTGCGCGCTTTCATGATGAGGCGGCAGCACAAAAAGCACATCAAAACTTTATTGATCGCTTCCAAAAGAATCAGATGCCTGAGGATATGCCTGAAGAGACGATTACATTAGCAGAAGATAATATGCCGATTGCGAATGTTTTAAAGTTAGCAGGTTTGGTCTCAAGCACCTCTGAAGCGATCCGTATGATTAAGCAAGGTGCGGTTAAAATTAATGGTGATAAGGTTGAGGATACCCAGCTTGCATTAAAGCAAAAAACCTCAGACGTTTATCAAGTAGGAAAAAGAAAGTTTGCCAAGATCACATTGGTATAGTAATGATGAAAACAAGTTGTATCAGCCATCACCTCTCCTCTTGTGGGATCGCTCATGCAGCTTATGCTGCACGGGTGAGGGGATAATTAAAACGCAATAAAAAAACAAAAGGAAATAAAATGGAAAAATTTATTCAGGAAGTATTAGTTATTTTTGTGATATTAACCGCATTGGTCGTACTTTATCATGTTTTTATCTTTTTATTTTGGATCTTATTAGTGGCGATTGGTGTGGCGATTGTTTATCGCGTGATTAAATTTATTGTATCTTTGTTCTCTTCAAAGAAAAGCAATACCGTTGAGCATGAAGATTTATAATTAATCGGTGCAGTGTGAAGCAACTAAAGGCATTAATCCTAAGTGGAGTGTTAGTGACACTGACTGCTTGTGGTAACCAAGGTAAAGACACATTAAGCAAAGCTGATCTTGAGACAGGTGAGTATGCGGATGAGCTCAAATCACATTTAGATGTGCGTCAAGCGCAATTGAATACTCTTTTTGATAATATTCGTATCACCCAAATGCTTGTACATGCCAATAAACGCCTGGTTGAAGAAACGCCATTAACGGAAGCGCGTTATCAAGCAATTGATCAGAGTATGCAAAAAATGCGCGATACCTATAATGTTCAGCTTTTACTGTATAATTCTTGTGCGGTTAAATTAAAGCAGTTTCAGGCAGAGCATCCTGCCTTTGTTGAGATTTTTGTTACCGATTTATCGGGCATGAATGTTTGCCAAACCAATATGACGACTGATTTTTATCAAGCAGATGAAAAGTGGTGGCAAATGGCTTATCACAATGGCTTAGGTAAGGTGTATTATGGTGAAATTGAATACGATGATAGTGCTTCGGAAGTCGTAGCACCAATGTATATGCCTATTTATGAGCATAAAAAATTAGTCGGTATTGCTAAAGCTTTAGTGGCAATCGAAGATATAAAACTCAGTGAATTTAATTAATGGATTCATTGTGGTAAGTTGAGTTTATATAGTATTTCGCTGCATAAACAATGATGTAAGTAATAGGAATCGCAAGGATACAGAAAATGGCTTTAGAGCCAAATGAGCCAAGAATTAATGTGGTTTTGTTAGGGAAAGACCAAAAGACGATAGAGATGAAAATCACGGAATCAATCAATTGACCTAGAATACTTGAAAAGCCCGAGCGTAACCATAAAAAACGTCCTTTAGATAGATCTTTAATTGTCTGAAAGATAAAAACATCAAGAAACTGCGAAATAACAAAACCAATCACTGTACCCAAAATCACAAGGTTGCTTTTGGCTAAGACATGGGCGTAAACGCTTTGATCGTGCCAACCCGTGGTATGTGGCATAATGACCGAAAGCTCAATAATCAGTACGAAAATCACTTGACTGATCACCCCAAGGATTGAGACAAAATAGGCTTTCTTTTTACCATATAGTTCACAAACCGCATCAATGATAGGGAAAGTGAAAAGAGCAAAAATAATATTTGAAAAAGGAAAGCTTAGTCCTAAATGGACAGGTTTTGTGGCAGTGATTGCTGAAGAAGTCATCGCGCAAATAACGATCATTGATAGGATTAACAAAATAATAACATGTTTATTAACGCGCTTATCATCTTGTAAGAAATGTTGTTTTGTTGCTGTTGTCATCATGTATCCCTCATTTTTTGTAATAGACAATAGTAAAACCCATCGCCTCCATTTTCAGTAGGCAAAATCTGGTAACCATGGACTTGTTTGAGTTTATTATCCATCATTGGAATATCAATAACAGTAAACTCAGAATGTGTTTGCAGGAAGTTTGCCATTTGTTTGTCATTTTCTTCAGGTAAAATAGAGCAGGTAGCATAGAGAAGTAAACCATTAGATTTCAGATATGCCGCAAGATTATGTAATATACGCTGTTGTATTTGGACAATCTCTTTGATTTCCTCAGGCGTGCGCAACACTTTGATATCTGGATTACGCCGAATGACACCGGCAGCACTGCACGGTGCATCAATTAATATCTTATCAAATAAAATCTTCTCTTTAAGTGGTGCTGTGGCGTCATGAATTGCAAGGTGAATATTAAGCTCATTTAACTGTAAACGCGCAAGATTCTCTTTAATACGTTCAAAGCGTTTAGCATTATTATCCATAATAGTTAACTCAATGTCAGGACAGAGCTCTAACAGATGCGCACTTTTACCACCAGGTGCAGCACATGCATCAAGAATTTTCTCTTGTGTTTGTGGTGCTAGGATACGTGCGGCTAATTGAGCTGATTGATCCTGAACGCTGAAAAAACCTTGAGAAAACAAAGGTAGTTCATGAATGTTTTGTGCTTCATTTAGTTGAATACAGTTATCAATGGTTGTTGTGTTATAACCAATATCATTACCTTTAAGTGCCTTTAGAAATTGTTCAGGATTTTGCTGTTGATTAAGACGCAGAAAAACAGGCGGCTGGATATTGCTATTGGTGACAATGCTCTCCAACGCATGAGGGTAATGTTTCTTAAGCTTGCCATATAACCAATCAGGCAGCTCTTTGAAGTGATGACAACTTGGCAGTGTTGCTCTATCAATTTGACGTAATAAGGCATTAATAAATGACTTGGAATGATTAATATTTAATTCATCACAGGCATTGACGGTTTCATTAATACAGGCATGCACTGGTTTATGCATAAAGATAATCTGGTATAAACCAATCATTGCCAATCGTCGCATTTTTGGTTTGGTTTTGCCTTCGGCCTGTAGATTAAAAATATGCTCAAGGTAAAAAAAATGGCGAAACACGCCATAACATAACAGATAGACTAAACGGCGATTTTGCTCCGTCAGTGGGTAATGTTGAAGTGTGGTATCTAAAGATGCTAAGCTGTCTTTATATTGAGTGATTTGATGAATAATAGAGCACGCAATAGCGCGTGGATTGGTTAATGTTTTCATTGCTTGGATTGATTAGGCTTTTTCAGCAGGTACCAAATGGGGGGTTAAAAATTTGGTTAGTTTAGCTACGATGCGCGGATTGCCACCAATGAGGCGTCCATCATCTAAATAGCTAACACCACCATCTAAGCCACAAAGCATACCTCCGGCTTCTTTAATCATAAGGGCAGCTCCTGCAGTATCCCATATTTTGGCATCTCTTGATGTCCAAACAGCATCTAAGTAGCCGGCAGCAACATAACACATATCAAGTGCTAATGAGCCAGAATAGCGAAGACCTGAGATTTCTTTATGTAGATCAAGTACGGCTTCAGGATAAGTATGTGCAAAAACTTTTTTGCTAAATTTCAATGCGCCTGAAAATAAGCAACCTGAGAAGTCTTTACGATTAGCAACACGGATGCGCTGACCATTAAGCTGCGCACCTGAGCCTTTGGTTGCCGTAAATAATTGGTCTAAGTAAGGATTATAAATCACTGCAAGCTCTGTTTTGCCGCGAAATTGCATTGCAATTGAGACACAATGATGTGGAATGCCATGAATAAAGTTGTTCGTGCCATCAATCGGATCAATAATCCATGTATGGTCACTATCTTCATTGCCAAACTCGCCTGATTCTTCAGTAATGTAATATTGATCTGGAAACGCACGTTGCAAAATATCAATAATTGTCTTTTCAACGTCAATATCGACATTCGTAACATAATTATTAGGTGCTTTTGTTTCAACCTTAACGTTTTGCATGTTTTCACTTGCATTTAAGATCATACGACCTGCTTTACGTGCAGCTTTAACTGCAACATTCATCATTGGATGCATGAAAATACCTTTAGCTTTTACCCGAATAAAAAATTAGTTGTGTATAATACCTGATTTAGTATTAAGGTGATAGTTTCTATTTCAAAGATGTTAAATAAAATTCGGATTATTCTCGTTGAAACCTCGCATCCTGGTAATATTGGCTCAAGCGCACGTGCGATGCTTAATATGCAGCTGACAGAGCTTTATTTGGTAAATCCCAAACAGTTGCCAGATGACCATACCATGGCAACAGCAGCGCATGCCACTGATGTTGTTAACAATGCTAAGATTGTACCAACATTGATGGAAGCGCTTGAAGGAGTGGATCTAGTGATTGGTACCAGTGCCAGAACACGACGCATGGATTTACCAATGTTGAGCGTTGAAGATGCAGCAGAGCAGGCAATGGCACATGTGAGCAAAGATCTTAATGTGGCGATTATTTTTGGGCGTGAGCGCACGGGACTTTTTAATGAAGAGCTTCTGATGTGTCATTATCATGCATTTATTCCAAGCAATGAAGGGTACACCTCATTAAACTTGGCGCAAGCTGTGCAAATTGTTGCTTATGAAGTCTTTAAACAATATTTGTCATATAATGATGTTAAAGCCTTGCCAACACAAAACCATGTTCGTGAAAAAGCCTCTGCCAAAGAAGTCGAAAGTTTTTATGATGAGTTGGCACACAAAATGCAAGTTGTTGGTTTTTTAAATCCTGAAAAGCCAGGGCATGTTGTTGATAAATTAAAGCGACTATTTCAACGTGCACAACTTGAGTCACAAGAGATTAATATTTTGCGAGGGTTTTTGGGGCAAATAGATCAAAAGAATCAAAAGAATCAAAAGAATCAAAAGAATCAAAGTAGCAATGAGACAAAGGATAGTTAAATGATAATCGTAGGTGTCGATGAAGCAGGGCGTGGACCATTGATTGGTTCAGTTGTTGCTGCGGCTGTGATTTTAGAGCCAGATAAACCAATTGCGGGATTGATGGATTCAAAAAAATTAACCGAGAAAAAGCGTGAAGCACTTTTCACTGAGATCACCGATAAAGCAAAGGCTTATGCAATTGCTGAGTGTAGTGCCAAAGAGATTGATCAGTATAATATTTTACAAGCAAGTTTACTGGCGATGCATCGCGCGGTGGCTAAGATTGAGATTGCCTTTGATAAAGTGCTTGTTGATGGTAATCGCCTGCCATTGTGGGATTTTGAGGCAGAGGCAATTATCAAAGGCGATAGTAAAGTACAAGAGATAAGTGCAGCATCGATTCTCGCTAAAGTCTATCGAGACCGTCAAATGATCGAATTAGATCATAAGTATCCAGCCTATCAATTTGCTAAACATAAAGGCTATCCAACCAAATTGCATTTGGAATTACTAGAAAAGTATGGGGTGCTGGATATGTATCGCAAGAGTTTTGCACCAGTGGCAAGATGTCTTAAGCTTCAATGCTCTTGATTGAGAAGTAAACGAAGAATATGTTCAATTACCTCTTACTCGCGCAGCACAAGCTGCATAAGCAGCCCCATAAGGGGCGAGGTAAAAATAGCGTACTTTTTGTTCGTAATTAATTAGTACTGATCACGCACACGTGCTTGTAAATCACAGAATGAAACATAAGCTGTTAATGCTCTTTTCCAAGCTGGGGTCTTTGCTTTTCTAGTGTTGTTATCTAAATTTTGCATAGTGTTCTCCTTGTTGAGAGTTTATCGTGGGGACAAATGCAGTATAGACAAAGATCTATAAATAGACAGTTTCAGCAGGGTAACGCTGTGTAACAAAATTGATACGTGGCGCTAGCTACGGTTAGTGTTTATTTTAATCAAATGCGTGGCGATAAAAAGTCAATATCGCGTAGTTTTACGCTATTTTTTCTTTGACTTTTAACTATAATGCCCACCTGTGTTAACTAACAATTTAAGATGACAGCATGAAAAAATGAATATTTCTTTTAACCTCATTAGCATTGGCAAATAGTATATTTGCTACCACACTTAAAATAGATGTTGCGACCGAAACAGCGCCTCAAGATATACGTGTTGATTGGTCTGATGGGTATGGTATTGTTTCTCGTGAAAAAGGCTATAAGATATTTGACTTCAATGTATCAAAAGAAATAGAAAATCACATGGGCATAACACTAAATAATGGTAAAGAGCTTGGGCTTTCTATTTTAAAAACAGCAAATGACTCACTGGTATTTGAATCTCAAAGCCGATACAGCAGATGCGGTAACTATAGTTATGAAATCATCTACACATTAACACATGGAACAGAGGATTTCAGCAAGTGGGAAACGAAACGTTTAACCCTTAGCTATAAGGATCATGAGAGATATATGATTGTTTCCCCTGAGCAGTTTCATGATTTGATCGAAGGTTCTCATCACAAGACTAAAAAAAGCATTCTAGGAAGCTATGATATAAAAGTTATTGTCCACTATAGCGCATCAACTTGGTCATTCTTGCCTTGGTGCAAGTAATGTTTAACTTATCGTTTGAAAAATTATCTAAAGCTAAATCATAAGAGGAAACACTATGAAAAAAATAATTCTGATCTCGGGTATTGTAATTAATTTCGCGATCACTCTAGCCTATGGGGGCTCTGATTGCTGGAAAAATAGCCAATCATGCGTTAATGAAGATTTGATTGGCGTTAATTTACATAATGAGTCTATACGTGGGGTCGATTTTTCTGGCGCAAATTTAGCTGAAGCAAATTTAAACGCATATGCAGAGCATACAACTTTTACTAAAGCACATTTAGGAGGAGCATATCTAGCGCATGGAGTTTTTGAATATGCCAATTTTAGTGGGGCTACACTTATCAAAACAGACTTTAAAAATGCAAATGTACAACATGCAAATTTTAGCAATGCTAATCTAGATGGAGTATCTAATTTTAGTGTTTATGGTAATGACGCAGTTTTTATACATACATTTTTAGAGGATGCTTATATGGCTGCTGGAGAATTTAAAAATGCTAATTTCACAGATGCTATTCTAAGAGGAGTAAATCTACATAATGCTCATATTGAAGAAGCGCTATTTGACAATGCGCAAATGCAAGGTGCATATTTAAATTCCTATGGAAATAAAGCGTCATTTCGACATGCTAATTTATCGAAAGCTTTTTTTTCCAGCGGTGCAAATGGGGGGGCTGAGTTTAATAACGCTGATTTTACACAAGCCAATTTATCAGAAGCTTACAGTGGACAAACAGTCTATCTTGAAAATGCTATCTTTCACAGTGCAAATTTGTCTAATTCTGATATTTATTATTATGCGAAAGATGCAAAATTTGATCATGCAGATTTAAGCAAGGCTGTAGTGCGAGGAGTATTTCATAATGCTAATTTTGATAACGCAATATTTGATAATTCTACACTGAGACCACGTGACGCAAATGCTTTCAATGGTGCCTCTTTTAGAAATGCATCTTTTAAAAATGTAAATTTCAAAGAGAACACAAATATGTTTGGTCAGATATTAGCATCATTTGAAAATGCGGATATTGAAGGTGTAGATTGGTCTGGAACTGATTTAACAGGAGTTACATGGACAAATGGTAAAAGATGTTTAGAAGGTTCAATCGGCTATTGTAAGCATGAGTAAAAAATCTTATTAAATTTCAGCGCTAAATCGCCAAAAACAACATCTTAATTGAAACAATCAAAAGTAGAAAAAGGAAAATTACTTTAAGCACTTTAGGTGGCGTTTTACTTGAGAGTTTGGCGCCTATTTTTGAGAAAAGCATACTACTAGGTACAACACAAAGAATCGCAGGTAGATATAAATAACCTAGACTCCAACTAAGTTCAATATGATCCATTAAACCCGTTACGATAAAGGTAATGCTACCTGTTATTGCAATGATGAGCGTAAAAAGACTTGATGTGCCAATAGCAATACGAATCGAGTAACCTAATGAATTGATATAGGGGATGGTGATAATGCCTCCACCAATACCAAAAAAACCTGATTTAATACCAACAATACTACCCCAAAAGGCACTTTTTCGTTTACCACTGTGTTTTGGCTTATCAATCGCATGGCTAGGTTGAAATAACATGCGTAGAAACATAGAAAGCATTAATAAGGCAAATAACAGTCCCAAAAGTCGTGAACTAAGAAAGTGGGCAATAATCGCGCCAACAATATTCATGCTAATAATCCATGGTAACATTTTGATGGCAATATCAAAGCTGACCTCACGTGCACGCAGTTTGTGCGGTACTGATGAAAGCGCGGTAAAAATCATAATCCCGAGTGAGGTGCCAGCAGCAAACTGCATATAGCAGTTTGTGGTTTCAGGCAGTTGATGGAATACAAAGGCAAGCACAGGAACGATAATAAGCCCACCGCCAATACCTAAAAGACCTGCAAGAATACCTGTTAAACAGCCGGAAAATATCAATAATAAGATAAGATATGTCATATTCGATTTGCTTTGATTTGTCGATTAAATGGGTTGAATAATTATAACAAATGAAAGAGAATAACCCAGTTCATTTAACCAGAAAAACAAATGATTAAGGGTAAATATGCTTTCTAATATTAAAGTCGGCAAAGATGAGCCAAATGATGTCAATGTCGTGATCGAAATTCCAGCGCACAATGAGCCTGTCAAATATGAGTTTGATAAAGATGCCAATATGCTGACTGTTGATCGCTTTATGTCAACAACAATGCAGTATCCATGTAACTATGGTTTTGTGCCAAACACGTTATCAGAAGATGGCGATCCAGTTGATGTATTGGTTGTGGCACCTGTGGCATTGCGCCCAGGTGTTATTATCAATTGTCGTCCAGTCGGTGTGCTTAAGATGACAGATGAATCAGGCATTGATGCTAAGATCATTGCAGTACCTACAAGCAAACTCACCAAGATTTATGATGATGTAAAAGAAATTGATGATTTACCAAAGTTATTGTTAGATCAAATCAAGCACTTCTTTGAGCACTATAAAGATCTTGAGCCAAACAAATGGGTTAAAGTCGATGGCTTTGCTGGGGCTGAAGCAGCTAAAGCAGATATTCAAGCAAGTATCGAGCGCTATAAGGCGTAACTATACCAACATGTTTCATTTTTAACTGAAGTTACGAACTTTATCTATTTCAACATTCTACCTCGCAAGCTCGGCGCTCCTCTTGTAAAGAGGGGAATATAAAATTACTGCTGCCTAACTTTAGTTAGCATGTTCTTTTTCCACTAATGACGTCTTTATTCCCATGCTTAGTTGTGATAAAACCGCTTAGGATCAATTTCTTTTTAGCAAATACCATTAAGCAAGCTTCCAAGCAAATAACATGAACCCAAAACAAAAGACAATAGAATAGTCTTTGATGTCGAATAGGTATAACTACGTATTTTTGAATGTTAATCAGTATAAAATCGTATATCCATGTGATTTTTAAGACTCCAAAATATATGTGATGACTTTTATGGTCGATTATGGTTAAAAAGTTCGCAAAGCATATGAAGGAGAAATAGATATGAATATGGGATATAGAAAAACAGGCGCCTTAAGCCTTGCGGCGCTATCGGTAATGCTCTCCGCTTGTGGTGGAGGCTCTGGTGGTCGAGATAGTGGAGGTAGTATCCCCAAAAATAACGCCTCGCTATCACTTGATTTAATTGGCAGTCAAGTTGCTTATGCAGATAATAAAAACCTAATGATTTACACGATAACAAATAGCGCAATACAACAAAACATAACATTAAAATCCAATAACAACGCACAAATAATCGAGATTGTAGGAGCTAATGATTTAACAAAGAAAGAAGGTGAAATTACCATTTCCCACAGTGATTACCAAGATCTTGGAATCGTCAACCCTTGCCTAACAGATGCTGAGCATGGTGCTATCTTGCAACCAGGAAGTTCATGCCAAGGCGTTATTTCTGTATCCGGTGATGATGGGGCAGGGGTCACTGGTAATATCGAAGTGATCACAAAATCACAAGGTGCCACTAAAATATTACCAGTGCCTATTAGTATGCAATTTAAGAAAACACTGATGCCACATCAACAGGATCAGCTTAAGTTAGATCCTGTTGAGCTTATTGCGGGTGAAACCTTAACATTGCAGTTATCAAATCAATCAGATATTTTGCCATCAATCTATCTTGTTATTGACTTTAGTCGATTATATGAGCGCTATCCTGAGCTTTATCAATTGATCGACTTTTCACAATTACAAGGAGGCATATATAACCCACAACAACATAGTATTTTTTATAAAAAGATTGCCGTAGGTCAAAGTCATACAATCACACTGAAATTAATGGCAAAGGCATATGATTATATTAAAAAACATCCTGAGGTTGCGGCACGCATACTCGATAACCGTGATCTAGATAATGTGGCGCTTATGGGTTATCGCTCTGCCAATTGTGCGAGTACCCCAATGATCGTTACAAGCTTTGATGCACCACTTGGCTTAAGCACGCATGACATGATGATCGATAAGCCATTTTCTGCCATGAATTTTATGTCAAAAGGAGAAAATATTAAAGTCGTTGACATTACGGGCTTACCTGAGATGGTGACATATAATAAAGATGATTTGGGTCAGTCATTAAAAAAAGGGCAACATCAGCAAATTACCTTTAGTGCTCATGCTTCATTGGGTACCATGTCTCAGAAGGAAGTTGCCATTCACTTTGTCAATCAGGCAGGTGATCAATTTAGCAAAATACTAATGCTTAATACTAAAGCAAAAGGTCAACTGGCGTTAAAAAACAAAGACCAACATGGTGTGATTACACTTAATCGTGGTGATCAAGATAAATCACGCCAAGTGGATATTGAGTTGATTAACAAAGGTGATTTTGATATTCACATGCCACAAGATATAAACCAAGCCTTAAAGATTGTGGACGCTAATGGCAATGCTACACAAGGTATTAAGGTTAGTTCAAATACGTGTATAGGTGCTCTTGCACCATTTGATTCGTGTCATTTATCGCTTGTTTCAGATGATGCTACAACTTCATTGGGGCAGTACGCATTATCGACAATATCCACTAATTCATTGAAAGAGAATAAGCTAACAGAATTCCTATTAGCGGAATCTTATAAATGGCTATCTATTCAAGAAAATAACATTCCATCAGGGAGTGTTGATAAAGGAGCAACTGATGTACTATTTACGATTGAATTGACCAATACTGATTCACAAGAACATACATTGCTCAATGTCACTATTCCTCAAGGTGCTGACCAATTTGAAATAACACCGACCGCTGATAATACATGTGTTAATAATATACCATTAGCTCTGCGTGCATCATGTTTAATGTCGTATCGCATAGCACCTATTGATCACACTCAAAACAAGCATTTTGACGGTGTCTTTGAGGCTCAGTTTGATGATGTGACCTATAGTAAGCATCTATCCTTTGATTTCACCGACCAAAGCAATTTACCTAGTAATGCACTCACATTTTTAAATGAAGCAATTATTTCACCACAGAGTAATTTGGTTTTTTCTTTTGAAACAAATAGCAAAATCAACCAATTGGCGCTTAAGCTACCTGAAGCACAAGATTTAAGGGATATATTAGATTTGGAACATATTAATGGAGGTGTTTATAACGCCACTAATAATGAGATTAATATAAACTATGACTTACTCAAAGGGACACAGCATGAAATAACCATTCCAGTTAAATCAACGGCTCAAGCAGTGCTTTCACAATACTTGAATGAACTCAGCAATAATGGTCATTCAAATGTTTTTGTGTTTCATTCGCCATCGATTAAGGCGCAAGCCCCAGTGTTAAAAGTCAATGCATCTTCGCCTTTGTTGATAGACAATCATTTACTATCGCTTAATGACACTAGTGTGCATAACGTGATGATAACCAACCTCTCACCAATAACACAAATGATCCATTATGAGAAGGTGCCATTAACGCAAGCCAATGTTAATGTTGAAGGCTGTGATGGTGTGGAATTAGCTTACAATCAGCAATGTACTCTGGCAGTATCAGCATTGCAAAATGCCTATGGAGGACATTACACACTGGCCATTAATCATGGAGAGTGGTCTCAAAATATCAATATTGCAGTGGAGCACCCAACAATACAGTCAGTGTAAAATAGTTATCAATTAGAAAGAACAAATGGCATCTTCGACAGTAGTGTGAGGGTTAACTTACTCAATAATCATAATTTTAGTATTCCTGCAGTAAGCTCAATCAATGATATATTTGAGCTAAAAGATCAAGCAGGGCATGCGGTTTCTAGCAGTGATATGGAGATCAAAGAAGTCGCTGGCGCGTCGTGTATTTATGGATTATTACCAGGACTAAGTTGTGCCGTTGATATTACCTCTAAGGGTGCAAACCTTGAATTAGGGCAATATGCGCTTTACAGTAAAGGCGCGCTAGCAGCGCTTAAAGTAGCAGATATTCATCTAAATGCGACAAGCAATAGCTTAAATAAAAATACAACGTTATCACTACCGCCTCAAATGCTGCCACAAAGATCAGCAAACCACCATGCAGTACTAACGAATCCTCAAAACTCAACAACAACTTATCAAGTGATGAATATTGGTTTCCCTAACCATGGAGGTAATATTAGTTATCATGGTGCTGTTGGCGTGGGTGCTTTATGTTGGAACGGTGCTGAGGGTGCGCAATTATCGCCTGGTCAAAGTTGTCTGTTAGATTTTGATTATGTTGGTGAAATCGGTGATCACTTGCAAGGTGATTTGAGTGTTCAATTAAAGGATGTTGCTCATCAGCACATTGTTAATGAAACCTATGTTAATGCATTTGATACGCAAGTGGTCGATGCCTTAAGTAATCCAGTCGGTGAATTATCAGCACAAGACTTTAATATACATCCAGGTGGCATGGTCACTTTAATGCTCACTAACACAAGCCAAGATGAGGCGTTAAATGGCATTGTACTTGATCTTAGTAATATGCCAGCTGCCTTATTTAATCAAATTAGTGGTGGTGTTTATTTTGGTGGCAATGGTATCCCCATCACATCAACAAACCAAATTTTCAAATTGCCAGACATGTTGTCTGGACAGACAAAAAGCATCGCTCTTTATTTTAATCCTTATGCCGAAAGCGCTATCGCTCAATATATTAGTGATTTGCAAAATAATCAAACAACACATTTTATTGAAGTTTATGCCGCAAACATGGAGGCACAAGTACCTACACCTAACTTGGTCTCATCAAAAATTTTGGCAGTTGACCCTTCTATAGAATTAAGTGAAGTTTCAGCAGGTGAGAAGTTTATCTCCATCAATAATCGCTCGGTATATGCCATTACTAATGTATCTATCACTGCAGTACAAGCAATTGACGGCCTTACTTGGATGCCTGATACATTAGCAGTGTACAACCCAGGCAATATAGAAATTCCTTATCAACTAAGTACTAGCGCGCACGGCAGTGGAATTTATACAATAAACTACACCATTCATGGTCGGTTTTACAGTCAAAATATCGATGTCTCAATATCACCTGCAAGTGCGAGTGTCAGTTTAGCCAGTGATAACCTGCATATTCCAGATCTAGGGCAAGCGGATAATCACTATGTGGTTACCGTGGCGAACACAAGTGATTTTGACTTGCATTTATCAAGTGGTACTACTTGGGGAAATGCATTTACTCATTATCTTCCTGGAACCTATATCTCATCAGGCACTTGTACAGTCAGTACTCTAGCCGCTGGTCAAAGCTGTACAATGATACTTTCCGTTCAGGATTCTGCAAAATCTATTGAAAATTTTGGGATTAAGCTTGCTAAAAATAGGTTCTTAAACCTTGATCAGGATTATGTTTTTCCAATTACTTTGATTGGCTCGCAGGGACATATTCAAGTCAAAGCGAGTAATAACAATGGTGCAAGCTGGGACAATATAGAAAATACGGTCTATGTAGGCACTTCAGACAAAACATTGCGAATCTATAATTATGGTAATCAAGACTTAACTATGTCACAAAATCCAGTTACTTTTGTGTGGACTGACAGCACAACGGTTGATTCGCCAGAGATTAGTAGTACGTGTGCTGATCAAACACTTTCAAGTGGGGAGTTCTGTACTGTGACCATTATGCCCAGTACGATCCAACCTAATGATAGCGGTTTACTATCGATTAGTAGTGTTGATGGAGAGCCCGTACACCAGCAGCTTAGTGTGAATTTCTTGCAACCTTTCGCTTGGAAGAGCTTCTCATCATTCTGCGGAATTTCCAACACAGATAAACTGTATTGTTGGGGGTGGAATTATACTGGCAGTGTTGGAGATGGTACTAATGTGGATAGGGCTGTACCTACAGCGGTTATTGCTGGTTCTGAGGGCTTTACACCTAACGAGGTTAGGTTTGTTGACAGTAATCAGCACACAGTCTGTGCGATCACTTTAAATCATGAACTGTATTGTTGGGGCAATAATGTATTGGGTCAATTAGGAGATGGCACGAACACTAGCAGTAATACCCCGGTCAAAGTAAAGGCGGGCAATGAAGGCTTCACACCTGATCAGGTGAAGTATGTTAATACCAGTATACACGGAGCAACATGCGCTATTACAATGAGTGATAAACTGTATTGCTGGGGTAGAAACTCATATGGGCAGCTAGGGGATGGGGCAACAACTGATCAGAGTCTTCCCGTGGCAGTTCAAGCTGGCAATGAAGGCTTCACACCTGATAGCGTGTCATTTGTTAATGCAGGGCAAAACTCAACATGTGCAATTACCATGGGTGATAAGCTATATTGTTGGGGGTTCAATTGGTTCGGTCAACTAGGGGATGGTACCAAAAACAATCGAGATGTTCCTGTCGCAGTAAAAGTAGGCGATTATAATTTCACACCTGATCAGGTTGCAGATGTTACCACTATTTATTCTGGCGCCACTTGTGCTATCACCAAAGCAGGCAAGCTTTATTGTTGGGGAGCTAATGGGGATGGAGAGCTTGGAGTTGGGGTGCTTGGCTTTTATCCAACCACTCCTTACCCAGTAAGTACTGGAGATGAAGGGTTTACACCTGATGATGTATTAGATGTAACTGGCGGCGATTACTCAATTTGTGCAATCACAGGGGCAAATAAGCTTTACTGTTGGGGAAGCAACTACCATGGTCAACTAGGTGTTGGTAGCAATCAAAATAACCATAGCCTACCAACTGCAGTACTGGCTGGAAATGAAGGCTTTAATCCTGAAGCGCTTGAGCCATTTTTGATAAAAGCGAGCACTTCAAGTACGTGTGCTTTAAACCTAGAAGGAGGGCTTTATTGTTGGGGGAATAATCAATCTGGACAGTTAGGCAATGACACAACTACAGATAGTGACGTACCTGTAAAAGTAGTCGAACCTGAATAGCCTTAGTGATTGTTTTTATGAGGGAATTGTGCGCTCATTCTGATAATAGGATGCAGTTGTTTGATTTTCTCAAACAGTTGTTCTCTATGTATACAGTCTAATTTATCTTTTAACTTGATTATCAAGCCCTCTACAGTACGTGTTGATAGATGGGCATAGTAGGCTACTTCTTTATTTTTATATAGCCCGGAATAGATGAGCTTAAAAATTTTAAGCTCAGCATTACTAAGGTTGAATTGTTTAGTCATTGCAAGGTCAAGTTGGTATTGCATATTATGGTTTATGTCACAAAAATTAACATCATTTGTCACGTCAAACATTTCTATATATTGAGGAGAGGTTGACAGTAGCTTATATAAAGCATCAAGCCCATGATCTAGATCATGTTTTTGTGTTAAAAGATGTTCTGCTATGCTGTTGTGAGTTAACTCTAGCCATAAAGAAATAATGCCACCATTAAGCTGATATCTCTGATATGCCCATGGTATTAAGTTAATATGTGCCTTGTTAGAAATATACTCTATATAAGTGTTATCTTGAGCTGATGATGTTTTCATTAGATAACGATACGTGTCTATATCAAAGGCATTTTGAGGGAGTTGGAACATCGATTTATGACTGAAGCAAGGTAGGTCAGTATCAACAACTGATTGCACCCATAGCTCACAACCTATACCTCTTTGTAGTATAACGTGTAATACGGATCCATTTGGCATATACACCAGAAGTCCCGTGGAGCCAGTATATGCTATTGAAGACAAGGGCTTGTGCAGAAATGTACTTAGGTTCTTAAGCATGCCATTATTAGTTGCTGCATGAATCTGCTCTAGTTTATGCATTGTTTTAGCCCTTTTCCTGATCTTATGTCGACAGCTTGTATTTTTTACTTAGCTGTGTCGACTACACATTGTTGAGTGTATTATAGACCAAAAAAGTTGCGATGGAATCTACTCTAGAATGCTAGATCTAATTACCGCATGTAATAATCTAATTTTTTCAACGAGCTCTTCCCTATGTTGACAACTAAGTTTTTGCTTTATGCTGATAACTAAGCCTTCAATAGTGCGTGTTGATAAGTTAAGCCTATAGGCAATCTCTTTATTTTTATAAACCCCTGCATAAATGAGTTTAAATATTTTTAATTCAGTCTTATTGAGCATGCATTGTTTTGTTATTTCAAGATCTAGTTGGTATTGTTTATTGTTGATAATGTCTTGAAAATTAAGGTCAAAAGAGACATCGTTTTCATAAAATAAGTAGCTGTTTTTTGTCGAGGTGATATATAAATAATCAAGCACATGATCAATTAGTCGCCTATACGTATTGATATGTTCCGTAAGCAGTCTACTTTTAATTCCCATATATAAACTAACCACACCGCCGTCAAGTTGATATCTATTGTAGAAAAAAGGAATATTCTTTAATCGCTCCTCTGCTGAGATATGTTTTGCGTAATTATTTAGACTCAGTTGCTCGGGTTTGGTTATATTGGCTAAGTATGGCCATACATCAAGATGAAAACCAATTTGCGGGAGTCTCAGAATGGCTTTGTGGCTAAATATAGGTGCATGTTGAGTTGTACTTGCATGTACCCAAGCTTCCATATTGTCACCATTACCTGTTAAGGCACATAGAACCCTACCGTTGGGTGTATAGACAAAAACACCATCCCCACTTGATTTAGGAAGTACGTCTAGTGTTTGTAAGCTGTTATTGACTTCATGTAAAAAGGGCGTGTCCTTTTGTTGTAATATATATTCTAATTTGTGCATTTATTTTCCTGCGAAATAGCTTAACGTTAAAATATTCAATTGATACTTGAAATATTTACCCAATGAGTAGTACATGGGTAGTAGCCCATTGGTAGCAAACGCTTTGATCATATGAATTATCGGTAATTATACGGTATATATATCACTAAAATAGACGTAATTATACGCAATTGATCGACGCTAAATAATCAGTCGTGGGGGTGTTGAAATGTGGACGAGGGCCTATGTAAACTAAGTGCTATCAGGCTTTAAAATGGTGATAGATAATACTCTTAATAGCCAAATAGCTTTTTGGCTAAGCAAAATGATCTGCGATCGGTATAGTAAATCAATCAGACTGGAAGTTATTGTGAATTAAACCTAAGTGTTAAATTCAGGTTGCTTCCAGCTATCGAAATCACCAAAGTGATCATGGTTAAGAACATGTGTAACGTTCCAAAGACTAATATCTTGATCAAAGGCACTGCTGAAAAACATATAAGCCATATTTTCAACGTTAGTAACACTCCAGTTATTCAATGGCTGGTTAAATGAGTAAGTATCTTGAAACATTTGATACATATTGTGAACTTTGGATGTATTCCAGTTATTAAGAGGTTGATTAAAGTTCTCAGCACCATGAAACATTACTGCCATATTCGTTACACGGGATACATCCCAGCTATTAATAGGTTGATTAAAATGTCTAGCGTTATGAAACATTCCAGTCATATTTGTTACACGAGATACGTCCCAGTTATTAATTGGTTGATTAAAATCGGGGTCATATAAAAAAAGGTCAACCATGCTGGTTACATGTGATGTGCACACTGGTTTTCTGCCATTCAAAATCCCTTGCTTGATAGACCTATCTCTAATTGCGTCATTATCGACAACTAAATAATGTTTGTTATCATACGCTAAAAATTTACTGCCAACAGGCTTGTCAAAGCAATATACAGTTTCAGTAGCGATAATGTTGTCCAGTTTGAAGCCGGATATATTATCTATATTTTCAGACGGTGTTTGAGTTTTTACCTCAAGGCTTACAGGGCTATCAATATTGATTTTATCATTTGCTGTGATATAAACATCGCAAGACGCTCCTTGAGAGAGTGTTGTAAGGCATTTTGTTGAGTCAATGCCTAACTTAGGGCTACCAATAATCTTGTTAATAACCAGGGGGATATCGCCATCATTTTTAAGCACAAAGTGCTGCATGAAAAAAGCGTTATCGTCATATCCCAAATTGATACTTTGATGTACATTGCTAATCTCTTCACCATTTAGTTTCCAACTTAGATGTGCTTTTTTATTAGCTAATATCACAAGTGGTATTGTGGTGTCATTCGCAATGTTGCTATTAGCGGATGATTTGAGTTGAATATATGCTTTTTTTGAGCCCGTAATACTTGTTTTATCTGAAACTAGCATCATCATTTGGCAGTCTTCGCCAATAGCAACCTTATTGCCACTTAGGCAAGATGTTGCTGTATTATTACCCCAAACTGGTAGTATCAATCCAGCATCATCAGAACCTATAACATAATCAGTTATTTTAGTTGATGGTTTCCAGACAAATGGCCCATTGTTTTTAAATCTAATGGGTACTTCTTTTACTCCAGTATTTGACTGATGAATAATAATTGAACTGGAGCAATCAATCCGCGTTAACGTATCAACATCTGTTGTTGAGGCGATTGATTGATTGTCACCATACATCACCGATGTTGTATTATGGTAGTTTTTGCTATGTAAAGGGTCACTTGATATTTGATCATTTGCCAGTAATTTAATATAACAACTTGAATTTTGTGGCAACTTTAATCCTGATCGACAGCTATCTTTCAGCGTTAGATCTTGGGTGATTAAATCATGTTGACTGTTGTTTATTTGATGAATAGTGATTGGTGATTTATCAGCATTAACTAGCTCCAATATGGTACTCTTATCACCTTGAGATGAAATGTGTCCGTTTGTTAAGTTGACTTTCTTATTACTCACTATATTGATTTTGCCTATGCTTGTTTGCGGTAAATCCGCAGCAATAAGATAAATCAATGGCTGAGCTTTACCATCGTCATTATTTTTAAGATCATGTATTTGAGAAGCCGTAAAAGGAGTATCAAATTTATCCTTTAGCTTAAATTGAAACACATGGCTGTCACCCTTTTTAAGTAACATTTTTTGTAGACTATAACCTTTATCGCTTAATTCTATCTTTTGCTGTAAAAATTCAGGGATAATTAACATTAGGTTATTAATGTCTTTGTTCTGAGATTTGATTGAAAGTTTTACAACACTTCCTGGCGCAATAAAAACACCTTGATCGTCATTAACCCTAATAGCACTTGGATTTTTAAGATCATCTTTTGTGTGATATGAAGTCTTTATGTCAGAAGACTTGAGCTCTCCAGTCGATGTCTTAAGATAAATATTCCCACGTGCACTTTCACCAACTTCTCCGCCTGAAACTTTGTATGTGACATAGCAATGCTCGCCTGCTGATAGCTTTGCTGTCGCAATTGATTCTTTTGTCGTTTGGTGAAAACAATCACCATTGTTACCAACATGCTGCTGCTGAAGTAAAGTAGCATGAACTGTGTTTTTTGATGATGTGCCGTCTAATGCCACACCTTTGATTTCAACATAAGCGCCATTATCCAAAGCAGTTAGAGATTGTTTCTGATCAGCATAAACTTCAGCAGATATAATTGATTCATGGTGAGCGATACTTTCTTCAGGTGGCTTTTCTAATACCTTTGCAGAGATTTTGACACCTTGCTGCTTGCCTGAATGATTTGAATCACCACTGCCACCACCTTGACAAGCGAACAAGCTTAGACTCATTATTGGTAGCAAGGTGGTCATTGATAATTTGGTTTTCATTAAATTCTCCTGTTGTGGTTAATAAGGATTAGAAAAAGCTGCTTTTAAGTTATTATGGCTTAATCGCTTAAGGTATTTCGTTAAGCAGAACCTTCCTTGTGTATCCAAGGGTGTTCTTCATGAATGCACACATGTAGCATGGCTTTTGCGGCTGCTTAAAAGTTAAATATTGCTATTAATTGGGTGTTTTTGGTTTTTAGCATGTATTACCTTAACGTTCTTGAGAATGCCTAATAATTAAATGAGTTATAATTATATTTGTATTGATCATTAAATAACACGCGCAATCATACGCAATAAAAAAGTAATAATCGTAGTTATACGCTATAAAATTTCTACAGGCCAAGACCCTGATAAGACGCAATGGAATGGGGCAAGTATTGCATTAGACTTTATCGATGAGACGTTGACACAACCTATTATTGATTTGAACTTTTGACTATGATTATATTCCTGCCCACTTTGAGTGTGTAAGCGTTGGCTGAGCGCAAGTCGAAGCCTCTTCTATGAGAGTGCAATTCTCCCAAGCTTACACACTTCGACTGACGCTCAGTGCACCGCTTCGATTTATACTCAGGGGCGGTAAGCACTTATTATACGAACCCGCCGTCGCCAATTTTTCTTAATTTAGAAGTTTCTTATTTTCGCAGTGATTTGAACCATTTGTAACGAAAGGTGTTTAAACTTGCATCGATTAAAAAGAAAATCACAGCAAGCTCGGGTGATAGCATATCTCCGGTGACTGCGTACAAAAATACGGCAAAAATCAAAATAAAGATCACTGAGCGTATCGCAGCTTTAGCACCATTTAGTTTGAACAATTCTTTATGTGTCATATTGCTTTGACGTTCAATCTCTTTTTCTTTATCTGTCATATCTTGATTATGAAATTTTCTTAAAAAAAGTTGCGTGCATCTTAGCATACACTGCTAAGGCTTGTCGAAAAACTTTGTTATTTGCGGGCTATTTGCCCATGTCCTATACTATAAAACATCATATTGAATGTGTGTTAAAAATAAATGGCTATACATGGACAATTATTATCACTATTTAAAACAGTATTCGTAACGGTAATCTCTAGCTTATTCTTTTGCTATTGGTTAGTTCAGTTAAGCCTATTCAATGTATTGCAGCCTTATTATGTTGATAAATTTGAGATAACTAACTATGGTCTATTTTTGTCGAGTTATCTTATGACAAATCTCGTGATGTGTTTGCCTGCAGGTATTATTATTGAGCGTTTTCCAATTAAAGTAATTACATTATTGGGCTTTGCTATGTTCATTGTGGCGAATTTAATACTATATTTCTCTAATGTATTATTATTTGCCTATTTGGCTTTAGTAATCATGGGGTTTGCAAGTGCTTTCACATTGACAAGTAGTGCAAAATTATTGAGCATGTTGTTGACATCAAAGCAAGCCCAAGTTGCCATTGCAAGCGTGATTAGTATCGCATTTATAAGTGCTATTGTCTCAGGAGTCAGTGGTGGCTTTTTGTATGTTTACTCGGGTTCTGGAGGTCTTGTTGTTATACTTAATTTAATCTTGGGGGCTGCTCTTTTTCTGATTGTGTCGGTGTTTTATCCAAGCTTGAAGTGCCAGTGTTTCAAACGAGCTTCTTTGGGAATTATGTTCAAAAAAGTACTCAAAAACAAAATAAACTGGTATGTCTGGATATATATGTCAACCATTAATTTTCCGTTCACAATTATTGCCTTTAGTTTTGGGCAGAGCTTGCTTCGTGAGTTTTATAACTATAATCCATATATGCTTACAGTTGCGAATAATTTAATCATAGCAGGCTTTATTATAGGGGGTCCTGTTTTTAACTTTTTGCTAAGCAAATATCGCCATGGTGTGATGCTATATCCCATATCGGCGATTGGCTGTATTGGTGGATGCATTGCGTTGTTAAATCAGCTGCCTTATATCATATTGATGATTGATATGTTTTTGATTGGTGCTTTTGCAAGCGCACAGATGCTTGGTTATGCAACGTTGTTAAAGCAAAATAATGATAAAAGTGTATCTGCTGCTGTTGCCATGGCCTCTTTAGTTATCACCCTTGGTAGTATTATCAATGAAGTATCCTTTGGCACATTATCAGTGCATTATGGTTATTACATGGCTTTTGTTGTTTTAATTTTAATGTTAAGTATAGCAATTGTAGTAGGCGTTTTGATTAGCCTTAACCAAAAGAGTAAATGATTGATGGGTAGTGTAGGTTTAAATTTTGATTTAAATATATTCTTTTATATGTCTATAATTAACCTTATGCACTGAGCGCTTCAGTTTGCTAACAAGGAAAAGGTATGACTCAGATAAGAAATTTATATAATCATAGACTAACATTGGGCTCAAAAAAGCTATTGCATAAGCATGCTGCTTTTTTTAAAGAAATTAAACGCAAACTGCAAGCAGATTATGTGACGATTATGATTTTATCACCAGATGGCAAAGTATATGCTATTCCTTTCTTTCAAGCAGACTCATTACAGCATTGGATTGATAGCGATGACCATGTGCGAGAACCTGTTTATAGTTATCATAATCACCTTGTCATTCCATTTGCAGCTGCATCACTTAATGAAGTAGTGTCCTACTTCAATCAACTATCTGCCAAGGATTATGAGGATAATTTTAGTAACAATACTTTTACCTACCATTCAACACATAAGATATTAGCAAATGGCTATATCTTAAATACTACATTTGCACTACCCAGAACGATACCAATGAGCTCATATCATGTTTACTTAACTTATCGTGTCTTATTTGAAGAGGTGTTTGAATATATCCAAGTCCATATTCTAAAAGAGCTTGAGAAGCTAGAAGAGTTTGATATTTCAAAGACGATAACACCTTTGGAGGTGAATTATTCAGAGCTTATGCCAAAGCCATTGTATACGTTAACAAAAGCTGAGAATCGTTGTTTTATGGCGATATATTCAGGTGTCTATGAAAACCAATCGATTGCTTGTTTATTGTCTCGATCCATTAGAACGATTGAGGGTCTTGTTGCCTCGATGGCAAACAAGCTAAATTGTAAGAGTCGCTATGAGATGATTGCAAAAATATTGCAATCAGAAGCACATTTTCGTTATCTAGTTGCAAATGGAGTACATATTTGATTGGAGAAACTTGCTTAGATTGCAAGTAATATAAGTGCTATTTAAACACCAAGTCATTTGAGTAGTGCGTTTCTGCTGCTTTTTCAGATGTTTCATAACCAATATGAATAGGCAGTTTATAAGTGCTTTTTTCACTAGTAGAGCTGTCTTGTGTCACTGCAATTTCAACTTTACAGCTTGCTGCAGGCTTAAGTATTTGACCAGCATGACAACGCTTATCATTGATGTCAGTGTGAGGCAAAAACTTGATATTTTCAGGTAGTTCGCCTTTTTCAATGGAGCGAATAACCATATCCTGCTCGCTCATGTTGGCAAATGTCGCGATATAAGAATCTACTAAAGGTGATTTGACAATAATAGTGGGTTTATTTGCTTGCTCGCTAGAGTGATAAGTTTTAGATGATTTCTCACCTAATTCATAATTAATATTTATAGGTAATTCATATGTAGCATCATCGCCAGTGAATGCCTCTTCTGAAATGGAAAAGTCTACTTTACAACTTGCTCCTGTTTGAAGCTGCTGTCCTTCATGGCAACGCTTATCATTAATTTCAGTATGTGGTAAAAACGTAATGCCTTTTGGCATTTCAGCCTTATCAATTGTGCGAATAGTGATTGTTTGGTTACCCATATTAGCAAAGGTAGCAGTATATGGGCCAGATTTTGTTGCAGTAATGGATGATAGGTTTGCCGGTTGAGTATTAACAAAGACTTTACCTTTTAGATCGATTAATTTGGCATTTGCTGCATAAATTTGAATCATCGGTTTGTGATCTATTTCGTTATTTTCTAAATTTGCTGCATACTTCTTTAATATACTTTCAGAATCAGTATTTGGCGCCATAAGCGATAATTTAATATCTTCACCTGAGCGAATAACGTGTGTAAACTTAATGAAGCCTTTTTCTAAGTCGGCATTAAGATCATAATTGGCATAAGTTACAAGCCCCGTGTTAAGCGCTTTTCTTAACTCTAATGGCATATTACTAAAATCAAGGGTTAACCCATGCAGATCATCACCCGTATTGTTAGTAATTGTAATATTAGTTTCTTGTTGTGGTGTTATAGTGATTGAGTTTTTAATATCAATAATATTAGGCAGTTGATCTGGTTGTACAAACTGAGTGGTCACTGGTGTGCTAACTTGTACAATTTTGCCATTGATATCTTGAAGGATGACGGTGATGTCACCTTTGATATCTTGTGCTGTTTTAGATAAAAATTTGTAGTTTAACCAGCACGTAGCACCATCTTTTAAGTTTGTATAACCACTTTTAGATTCACAGTAGAGAACACCCGAATCAGTTTGATAATTATCAATGGTTGCAGTCTCTTTGATATTACCATTTAGAATAATATTCTTAATTTTCAAGAAATTCACTTGAGAAGAGCCTACTGCTGAAATGCTTTTATGATCAGCAATAGCTGTAATATCAAGCTGTAAATTAGCGTTTCTATCAATAGCAATTTTTTCAGGTAATGTCACATAACTGTCTGAATAGGCACCAATTGCAGAAGTAGAACTATGAGAGTTATTATCGTTATTATCATTGCCACCTGATTGACATCCCGCAAGTAGACCTGTAGCTAGAAGTGTTGCTATAGTGAGTTGTGACATTTTAAATTGTAACATTATTGACCTCTGTTTAGTCGTTATCGTGTTTTCAAGGTCAAATATTATTCATTTTAGGGTTTTTAAAATAGCGTGAAACTACGTATTTTGATTTTTAGTGGGATTTTTTGGCTATGACCATATTTCTGTCCACTTTATTGTGTAAGCTCAGGGTATGGTGAGCACTTGTGGGTTGATATTTAGTCTTAGACGGTTTTTTCCTGCACCAAAACCCACGGTTTGACGACTGAAGCCCAAAGCATTGTATTGTTTTCAAACCAATGTTTAGCGTCGTCATCATTGACATATTCAATATGATTTTTTGCCATGTAATCCGTGATTTGTGCTTGATCGTTTTGTGCTAATGCGTAGGCGACATCGATTAAATCAAGTGCATTACTGACTTTGATGATTTTACCTTGTGCAAAAAAACGCTGAAGCTCTAGCCAAGAGATACGTGCTGTTTCGCTTAAGATTTTGGCTTTGAGTAATTCATTAGATTCATTAGACTCATTAGGATTGCTCATATTGCGCCTCAAGGTCAGAGAGATTTTCCCACTGCTGATATTTATCATTTAACAATGTTTGCTTTTGTTCAAGTGCTTGTAGGCTTTCTTGCACGGTATCTTTGCTTTGTTGATAAAACTGAGGTGTTGCAATTTCTTGTTGCAAGTTTTCAATTTCGGCTTCTAATTCTTCAATCTCGTTAGGTAAATCAGCAAGCTGTTTTTTCTGTGTAAAACTTAATTTTTGTTTTTTAGTGATATTAGTATTTGCTTTATCTGCTTTATTTACTTTGGTAGAAGATGGTTTTTGTAGTGATTGAGGTGCTTGATCTGAGTCCTTGGCGCTCGAGCTTTTTTGGCGTAACCAATCTTCATAACCACCAACATACTCTTGTAATTGACCATTACCCTCAAAGACAATTGTGCTTGTAGCCACATTATCGATAAAGCTACGATCATGACTAACAATCAGCACAGTGCCTTGATAGTTTAAAATAAGCTCCTCAAGGACTTCAAGTGTTTCAACATCAAGATCGTTGGTTGGTTCATCAAGGATTAACACATTACTTGGTTTGGCAAAGAGTTTGGCTAATAATAAGCGATTACGCTCGCCACCTGAGAGTGAAGAGGCTGGGCTTTGCATGCGTTTTGGGTCAAATAGAAAGTTCTGAAGATAACCAATAACATGCACTTTTTGACCATTAATATCCAAGTAATCTGAGCCTTCGGTGACGTTATCAACAAGCGAAAGCTTAGGATCGATTTGATCACGCAGCTGATCAAAGTAGGCAATTTGTAAGTTTTCACCATGCGTTACTGTGCCTGATTGCGGTGTTAGTTTTTGCAGTAAAACTTGCAGTAGCGTACTCTTGCCACAACCATTTTTGCCTAAGATTGCAATCTTATCACCACGTTGTATCTCGCAAGAGAAAGTATTAAAGATCTGTTTATTATCATAATGAAAGCTAATATCTGAAGCCTTAATTACCATTTTTCCGGATTTATTTGCTTGAGATGCACTTAGGCTCACATTGCCTTGTTTGTCACGGCGGGCTTTGCGCTCTTCACGCAATGCTTTTAATGCACGTACACGCCCTTCATTACGCGTGCGACGTGCTTTGACACCTTGGCGAATCCACGCTTCTTCTTGTTGCAGCTTTTTATCAAAGTTAGCATTTTGTACTTCCTCGGCATGTAGGTAAGCTTCCTTTTGTGTTAGGAACTTATCGTAATTGCCAGGAAAGCTTAAGACGTTACCACGATCAAGCTCAATAATATCAGTCGCAATATTTTGCAAAAACTTGCGATCATGGGTGATAAATAAAATACTGCCTTTAAACTGTGGCAAGAAGTGCTCTAAAAACTCGATTGACTCGATATCTAAATGGTTTGTCGGTTCATCTAGAAGCAAGAGATCAGGTGAGGTAACCAATGCTTTAGCAAGTAGCACACGGCGTTTTAATCCGCCAGATAGATCATCAAACAATGCATTGCCATCAAGTGACAGGGCGGAGAGCACTTTCTCTGCTTCCATTTGCAAATCCCATGCATGAGCATTATCGATTTGCTGCTGTAAGTTATTTAGGTGATCTAGATTGTGCGCTTGTGTTAAATCAGTTGTTAACAGATTTTGATAGTTAATAATTAACTGACCAGTTTGACCAAAACCAGAAAGCACAATATTAAATACCGAGCCTTTGGTATTTTGTGGAACCTCTTGTTCAAGCCATGCGATTTTGGCATTGTCATGGACGATGCGTTCACCGTGATCAGGAAGAATCTGACCCTGAAGGACTTTAAAAAGGGAGGACTTACCCGCGCCATTGCGACCGATTAAACAGATACGTTTATTGGCTTCGATATCCAAAGAAACATTATCTAAGAGTTTATGGTGTCCAAAGGCAAGCTCGGCATTGCGAAGAGAAATAATTGGCATAGTATATGACTGTGATCGTTAAGTTAAATAATTTTGTTAAGTTCAGCAAGGTTGCGGGATGCAAGATCATGCCCAATTTGTGCGCCAAGACGCTTGGCAATAAAACTGGCTGAAATAATGCCACGAATGATATCTTTACCAGATTTATCTTGTTCCTGAATAAGTAAATGATCAATGTGTTGATCGTGCATTAAGCGCGCAATATGTCCTACCAAAGTATCTTTTAATACCGAGTAGTCAAGCATTGGTAAACTGCCAATTTTTGCCATCAACATGCCAACAGTGACTTCTTTATGGTGAATATCTTCGCTTTGTGCAACTTGTGTACGGTATACTCCTTGCAATCTGCGGGTATTGATTAAACCGACAACCTGATCATCGTTGTTGGTTACTAATAATGCGTGTACTTCTACTTTTTGCATCATTTGTAATGCATCATCGGCTAAAGTCTTTACATGAATCACATAAGGCTTGACAGTATGAAAGTCAGTGAAAACGTGCAAAGCAGGTGTTTCAAGAGAGATGACATCCATTGTTTCCGGGTGGTAATAAGGGACGCTTTGTTCTTTAGTGTGTGTCGTGGTTTCTAGTAGTTTATATTCTTTGTATGCCATAAGTCGATCCTTGTGATGATTATTCCTCGTAAGTCTAATCATCATTTCGCTGCTTTGCAAATGCAATAAGCTGAGAAGTCGTAGAAATCAGGGTAATTAGTGTAATCAAGGTAAGATGATGAGCTGATGTTTTTGAACGATTGAATTGCAGGTAATAGCTGTCCTTGACAAAGTCTTTGGGCGTTCATTTGCTAAAAATAATGAAACTATTCATTGCTTTTTAATGCATTCGCTATTAGCAAGAATCAATTACTCAAAAGGGCAAGAAATTCAATAGCATAAATGCTGGAAATTTAGTGTATGATGGGTATAAGTCATGGCAGAATAATCAGCAGTCATAACTTAGCAACTTAAGAGCACAAGAGCTTACTATCTATGAATTTAAATGACTACAAACGCATTGTGATTAAAATTGGCTCATCGCTGTTGGTTGATGATAATTACGAAATCAAAATAAAGTGGCTTGAAAGTTTAATTGCTGATATTGATAAGCTTTACAAACAAGGCATTGAAATCATTATTGTCTCATCAGGTGCTGTGGCGCTGGGGCGCAAGGTGCTTAATTGTATGGGGCGTAAATGTACCTTAGCGGAAAAACAAGCCGCTTCAGCGATTGGGCAAATTAAGTTATCACAAGTCTATCAATCACAATTTGCAGCCTTTGATATTCATAGCGCGCAAGTGCTATTGAATATCGATGATATTGAAACGCGTCAACGCTATGTCAATGCACAAAATACCTTGGAAACACTACTTAAATTTCGTGTGATTCCAATCATCAATGAGAATGATACCGTAGCCACAACTGAGATTAGCTATGGTGATAATGATCGTTTAGCTGCGCGTGTTGCGCAAACTATCAATGCTGATTTATTGATTTTATTTTCAGATATCGAAGGGTTATATACCGCTAACCCAAATATGGATAAACAAGCCAAGTTTATCAAAATCGTTGATGTGATTAATGATGAGATCAAATCAATGGCAGGTGAGAGTCATACTAAGATTAGCTCAGGTGGTATGATCACTAAAATTTTAGCAGCTGAGATTGCAGTTAATAATGGTTGTAATATGCTGATTTGTAATGGCAAGGCACTTAAGCCATTATCAAGCTTGCAAAACGCGGGACGCTTTACGTTGTTTAAGGCTCAAAGAGTTGATCAAAGTGCTAAAAAACGTTGGCTTGCACATCATGTTAAACACAGTGGTGCGCTTACTATTAATGAAGGGGCGCTGCGCGCACTGCGCCTTGGGAAGAGTTTACTAAGTGTAGGTGTGATTGAGTGTGCGGGTGATTTTAAAGCCGATGATGTGCTTACGATAAAGGATGAACAAGGCAATACGGTGGCAGTTGGTGTGGCAATGTTGCATGCTGAGGTATTAAAGCAGGTGCTATTAGCTAAAAGTTATACGCCAGAGACAAAAGTGATTGTTCATCGCAATAATATGGTATTGGTTTGAGAGAGAATTCAGTTTTAGGAGTTAAGATAAGTGATGAATGAATATCAGGCAATAGAAACACTGTGTAAACAAGCCAAACAAGCAACATACCATTTGGCGCCAAGCACGAACGATATGCGTAATCAGGCATTGTTATTAATTGCCGATGAGATTGTGCGCAATGCCGATAATATTCTAAAAAGTAATGCCAAGGATATTGAAAATGCAAAGGCAAAAGGCTTAAGTAAAGCCATGCTTGATCGTTTATTGTTAACGCATGAGCGAGTTGTGGCGATGAGTAATGGCTTGCGTGAGATTGCAAAACAACCCGATCCACTTCATTGTGTGCTATCACATGTACAAAGACCAACAGGACTTGATATCAAAGCAGTCAGTGTGCCACTAGGTGTCATTGCCGTTATTTATGAGTCACGTCCGAATGTTACCGTTGATGCAACTGGACTGTGTTTAAAATCGGGTAATGCCGCAATTTTAAGAGGTGGTAGCGAGAGCTTTAATTCAAATCAAGCGATTATGCGCGCAATACAAATGGGATTGGCAAAGTCAGAGATTGCCAGTGATGCGGTACAAATGTTGCCAACTCAGGAGCGAGTCGCAATCGAGTATCTGGTAGCGCAAGATCAGTATCTCGATGTGGTTGTGCCACGCGGTGGGCGCGCATTGATTGAATATTTGACAAAGCACAGTAAAGTGCCTTTGTTTAAGCATTTAGATGGGATATGTCATACGTATGTCCATCATGCAGCGGATTTACGCAAAGCACTTAATGTGTGTGTCAATGCCAAGATGCGTCGCCCTGGCATTTGTGGAGCGACAGAGACGATTTTATTGGATCGACAGTTGCCAATTGAACATGTTGATGCACTATTAATCGCATTGGATAAAGCAGGGTGTGCGCTGCGCCTTGATCAGGATTTATGGCAGCAATTTTCACAATATGAAAAAGCAACAGAATCTGATTGGTCAGCAGAGTATTTGGATAGTATTGTTTCAATCAAGTATATTGATGATGTTACTGCCGCGACTATGCATATTAATCATTATGGTTCACATCACACCGATGCGATTCTAACCGAAGATCAAACAGCTGCGCAGTTTTTCATGCGAAATGTTGATAGTGCCGTTGTGATGCACAATACCTCTACACAATTCTCAGATGGTGGAGAATTTGGCATGGGCGCTGAGATTGGGATATCAACAGGCAAACTTCATGCTCGAGGCCCTGTTGGCATTAAACAATTAACCACGTTTAAATATCAAGTAGTGAGTAATGGCAGTGTACGTACTTAAGGAAGATGACCAACCTTCTATTTTGATTATTGAAGATGATCAAAAGCTCAATCACATCATGAAGGAGTTTTTATCTGATTAGGGATTTAAGGTCGCGCAAGCGTTTACAGGCGATGAAGGAATTAACCTGAGTCTCACACTTGATCCTGACGTTATCTTGCTTGATTTGATGTTGCCAAATATTTCAGGCATGCAGGTGTATCAAGCAATTCGTCATAGCTATCGAGG
>NZ_JBXTEF010000017.1:0-21797 GCF_057495195.1 Cysteiniphilum sp.
TCACCTTTTATGTGCTTAAAATGTGACCATATATAAGATAATGCAAAATCGATTACCTTGGTGCGAAATATGGGTTAATGAACAAAAGATTCATGTTGTTTAATGTATTCATGTTATTTTGGTGGTTTTTGTTTTCACAGCTATATATCTCTTTTCCTCTATATGCTGAACATATAGGTAATAATACATGGGCAAGCTATTTATTTCTTGTCAATGGAATTGTTGGGATTATTTTGATGATTGTGTTTATGCCACTTATAAACAAAATTCCACCACTTGTTGCTATAATGATAGGTTTTGCTTTTATTGCCATAGGGTTTATCGCTGTGCCATTAAATCATTCGATCATATGGTTATTGTCTTGCATAGCGCTTTACACGATAGGAGAGACAATTATTCTGCCATGCTCGGAGATTTTCATTAGTACATTTACCAATGAAAATACCAGTGCAACATACTTTGGCCTATCTAATATTTCATGGGCAGTAGGTGGGAGTCTAGGAAATTATTTCGGTAGTTGGTTTATAAAATATATAGATAACTTTCACTTATGGCAATTTTATGGCGTCATCGGGGGAATCGGAGTTATATGTACATTTGTATATCTTAGGGTATTAAAAAGTGAAAAGATGGAATCATTAGATCAAGTCAGTCAAGTCGGTTAGCTACAGATCATTCGTAACAACCCCCTACTTTTTAGGGATATTTTTATCAACTGATATCAACTACAATCTTTACATATTCCAATATACGACTCTGCTTGGGGCGAGGGGCAGATCGACACAGTTTAAAAATAGGTATTGAGCAATCATATCAGCTGACCAATATCGTTCCCCTTTTTAGACTGTGTCGGATAATTGCCACCGGCACTTCACCCCAAAGATTATCACGCTTTGCAACAACAGCACATTCAAGTACTGCATGATGTGACAGTAGTGCTTGTTCAACTTTTATTGAAATCAAAATCAGTCATTAACAAATTTTAGGTTTTAACGCTGATTCATCAAATATTTTTTTATCGACTTTAAGGTAGGCAGCCCCCTCTTCTAAACAGACCATTGCCTCTTCAACTCCTGGCAAATTCAGAATACTTTGTTGTAGCGCCTTAACATCTATATCTTGAGCTTTATTGATACTATATAGTTTAGAGCTTAATTGTTTTGGTTTTTGCATTGTTGCTGCAATGACAATCCATAACACACCTAACAGACCATTGAAAATAAAGATACCCTGTATACCAAAGTGATGCATGATCACTCCACCTAATACACCACCAAAAAATATGCCAAAGAACTGCGCACTGGAGTAAACCCCCATTGCCGTGCCTTTGCTACTAATTGGGGCCATTTTTGAGATCAGTGATGGCAAAGCTGCTTCAAGTAAGGTAAAGCTTGCAAAATATAGCACTAATAAAAGACTCATCACAATGACATGATGATCAAATTCATACAGTAAAAACTGCATTGCCGTGAGGATAATGATTGCACCAACAAAAACAGGTTTCATCAAATTTTTAGTCTCAGCAATAATGATAAATGGCACCATAAGGAAAAATGAAATAAACAGTACAGGCAGATAAATAATCCACTGCTTATCGACACTTATGCCAATATAGTCAATTAAAATAACTGGAATAGCGAGAAACAATGCCGTTAGCATTGCATGCAAGCTAAATATACCATAGTTTAAACGCAATAATTCAGGCTTTTTCAATACACTCTTGATTTGACTAGGTGTTGTTTCAGATCCTTTATGAAAAATAATTTTTGTCGGCGTTGGCACACCATAGATTAAGATAACAATACCAATAGCACCTAAGATGGCCGTCAACCAAAAGATACCCGACAAACCAATCCATGTATTTAAAATGGGACCTAGCACCATTGCGCCAATAAACGATAAACCGATCGTCATGCCAATCACTGACATTGCTTTCATACGATTTTCTTCTTTGGTTGTATCAGCGACTAAAGCGGTAAGTGTACTACCTATGGCACCTGCTCCTTGCAAAGCGCGACCAATGATAATGCCATAGATCGTATGTGACATCGCAGCAACAATGCTACCAATAATAAATACGATCAAACCAAACAATATAACGGGCTTTCGTCCATACTTATCGGATAACACGCCCAAAACGATCTGTAATAATGCTTGCGTTAAGCCATAAATACCCAATGCCACACCAATTAATGTCGGTGTTGCGTCAATGATCTTATCGGCATACAGGCTGAAAATAGGTAAAATAATAAAAAGCCCCAGCATTCTAAAAGCATAAATACTGGCAATACTTAATGTCGATTTCTTTTCTGATTTTAACAACATAGTTAAACCTCAATATGACTAAATATTAACGGATATCCCCAAGTCTCCAAAAAGTGCAAAGAGTAATTTATAAGCAATAAAGCTCATAATAATGCAACATGGTAAGGTTAAAAGCCAAGCAGTCGCCATTGTTCTTACCACACGCCAATTAACACCACCACTTTCAGGATAACCTGCTCCCATAATTGAGCCTGAAGCAGCTTGCGTGGTACTCACTGGCAAGCCTAGATGTGAAGCACCCAGAATCAGCAAACCTGAGCTCATCTCAGCGGCAAAACCGTTCGCTGGACCGATTTTGGCAACACGTGTTGTCAATGTCTTAATAATGCGCATCCCACCAGATAACGTGCCAAGTGCCATAGTTAAAGCACACAAGCAAATCACCCATACAGGAATATGTGCAACCGTTGACACCATACCAAAGCTAAATAATGCCAAGGTAATAATCGACATCGTTTTTTGCGCATCGTTTGAACCATGACTTAACGCCAATAAACTACTAGAGATCACTTGCATCTCACGAATACGTGCATTTGATTTGCGTGGTGTTTTACGCTTGCTTAGGATTCTAAATAGAATAACCACTAAGATAAGTGCTAAGAAAAATGCCAAGATTGGTGATAGCACCATCGGCACGATAATTTTACCAACCAAAATACCATAATGAATCGTATGGACATTACTTGCAGCAATAGCAGCCCCTACCAAAGAGCCAATCAGTGCATGCGATGAGCTCGATGGAATACCAAAATACCAAGTAAACAGATTCCAACTAATCGCAGCGAACAATGCAGCAATTAATACTAAATGCGTAATAACATTAGCATCAACCAAACCTTTACTGATCGTTGTCGCTACTGCTGTACCGATAAACGCACCGACGAAATTGAAAATCGCCGCAATAATAATCGCTTGATATGGAGATAATGACTTTGATGCAATCGGTGTTGCCACAACATTAGCAACATCATGAAAACCATTAATAAATTCAAAAAAAAGTGCAATGATGATAATGCTAACAAGAACTATCATCATAATTAGATTTCCTTGACGTAAATACGCATCACAGAATCACATAAAGTAGCACTGGTATCAACCGCTGATTCCACAGCCTTGAACACTTCCTTTAGTTTAATCGTCGTCAATGTGTCGTAGTCAGCCTTTTTGATCAGATCAATCGCATCACCCAAATCTTCAACCACATTCTCATCAAACTCAGTTGCGCGTTGTGACGCAAGTTTAATTTTGTCGCCATCTTTGTTTTTAAATGCAATGAGTAAATCACATAGTGACTTGGTAATTTCTTGTAAGGTGACAACACTGCGAATCAAGCAGTCATCGACTTTGCTATCGATCGCATAAATTTGCATTTTTTTGTTGATCTTAATAATGCGTTTAGTCAGCTTAAGCATAATTCCCGATAAATGAAAAATATCGCCGCGATCAATTGGCGTAATGAATTGCTCATTCAACTCAACAATGATTTTTTTATTGATATCTACGGCATTTTGACGTTGCTGACGCAATTTAGCCATTAACTCAGTTGCTTTATAAGCATTTTCTTCATTAACAATATCAACCAGAAGTGATGCTGAGAAATGCACATTTTGTGCTGACTCAACAAATAGATCAAAAAAAACTTCCCCGCGTGACGGAATCAACGACTTGATAATTTTTCGCAACATAAGCGCATTTTTCTTAAAACCTTTCAGGTATCGCCATAATAATCGTATTGACGTAAAACACAACCTTAAACTTTATTTTTTACCATAGCTTATATACTTAAAACATGAGGTAATAGGCAAAAAGAAAGCCGTTTATAATCTCATCACAAATATTGGCTAAGACTAAATGCTCACCCACAAGTGCTACCCGTACCCTGAGCGTAAGTCGAAGGGTAGCTTGGGAAAATCATACTTCATAAAGGCTTCGACTTACGCTCAGCCAACGCTTACACAATCAAAGTGGGCAGGAATATAGTCACAGCCCAAATATTACGCCAACAAATCCATCAATGCCGTCTCAATATATGGATATTCAAACATAAACCCTTTTTCCTGTAGGTATTTTGGTGAGATATTGTGTGAAGTAAGCAGTAGCTCCTTACCCATTTGTCCAAACATTAATCTCACCAACCATTGCGGTAAAACTAAGTAACAGGGTTTGTTAAGTGTTTTTGCCAACGCCTTAATAAATACTCTCTGGCTACAGGCATTGCCCGAAGTAATATTGATATTAATATTTATGCACTTTTGTTCAAGGATAAAAACCATTGCCTGACACAGATCATCAATATGCACCCATGACATCATCTGCTGACCATTACCAATTATGGCTCCTAATCCCTTTTTGGCAGTTGGCAGCAGTTTATCAAGCATTCCCCCTTTACCAAGCACGACACCAAAGCGCACAATGGTTTTGCGACGTAAACGCGCGCGATTGACCACCGCCTCCCATTGATTCACAACATATTGACAAAACCCGCTATTTGCCCTCGCTCTTTGGATAATATGTGTCTCATCCTGTTCTTTGATAGAGAAGGGATAAAAGCCAATCGCACTGGAATTAATCAACCACACATCATGATCACCAATGAGTTTAATCAAGCGCTCAGTTGGTTCAATACGACTGTTTATTATCTTATCTTTTATTGATTTACGCCAACGCTGCTCACCAATACCAAATCCACATAAATTAATCACTATGTCAAATTGTGTCATTTTTGTCGTCGTGAGGTTCTGCCACGTAATACATTCATCAAAGCCATTGATTATCTGCATTTGACGACTTAATAATGACACCCAATAACCATGTTTCTTAAGATGACGGACAAGGTTTTGACCAATAAACCCTGAGCCTCCAGCGATTAATACCTTGACCATAATATGCTCCTTGCTGATTATTTGTTTTTTATTCTCTTTATGTTTTTTATATTTCTGTATACAACAAAATGGCTAAGACTAAATATTCACCCATAAGTGCTCACCGTATAGAGGCTTCGACTTACGCTCAGCCAACGCTTACAAAATCAAAGTAGGCAGGAATATGGTCATAGCCAACAAAACCTTACATAAACATGAAGTTACACATTCGTGATTAAATGGCATTTATATCCAGCAAACTTGCGCATATTCATTACCCCCGTATCTAAGATAATATATTGCCCTTTGATACCTAATAAGGTGCCTTCAATCAATGGGGTTTTATCCAGATTATGTGAGCTAACTTTCTGCGGATATGAAAGCACAGGATAATGAATATCAATCACTTCATTATTCATCAGTTCAATTGACTGTGTGCCATATTGTGTTTTGAGTGATTCAATAAAATCCTGCTCTTTTAGGAGCACTTCATTTTTTATTGATAACAAATCAATCGCATCAGGCTGCCCTTTTAGCATTGCTTGCCAATTGGTTTTGTCGGCTAAGTGTTTCGCAAGCTTGGTTTCAATCAGTCCTGATAACAAACGCTCACTAACCTTAATAATCGGTAAAGCTTGTACCGCACCTTGATCAATCCAACGTGCTGGCGTGTTTTTCTCGCGTGTAATGCCAACCTTTGCTTTGGCAGTATTTGCCAGATAGATGAAGTGCGGCTTAATACAATGCTCACTTCCCCAGTTACTATCACGACATGTCCCCTCATGAAAGTGACATAATTCAGGCTTGATAATACAAGTATCGCACTCAGGTAAGCTACGCATACAAGGAAAACAATAGCCTTGACTAAAGCTTTTTTTGGTTAATCGCCCACAGGCAACGCAATTGATTTCATTTAAAAACTCAAGCTTAATCACCTTACCCAATAAGTCATTCATATGGATATCTTGTAGTTGATAACAAGCATTATTGTCATGATCTAGTGAGGTTTTCATTTTTTGCAGATGCAAAGTATATTCAGTCATTCAACACTCTTTTTGTTTTTTTATCTTTTTGTTTTTTGCATTTCATTCAAGCAACTTATCCATCACTTGCACTATCCACCGTTGGCTGAGCATTAGTCGAAGCCATTGTAAAACACAAAGGGTATACACCCTTCGACTTCGCTCAGGGTACGGTGATTGTCTTATTTAAACTTCTTGCTTTTTAAACTCAGTAAGCGTTTTTTGTGCATGTGCCTTCACAGTTTGCCAAGTCACAGGACCCAACTCATCAGCATAAGCGGCCGGATCTTGAAGCCCTAGGTTCAAAAAAGCTTCAATACGCCCAATCGATGAAGCCGATTGATAATCACTGTAAATCGTATTGTCATGCTCAACCGGAATATATGAAGTGAAAGTCATCTCATACACTTCCTCATACTTTAATCCCAATGCCTCACAAGCGCGCATGCCATCACGTAACACATCAGTCTTTGTACTATTAATATAAGGCAAGTAATATGTGACTTTCTCAGCATCCCAATTCCCTGCGATAAAGGCATCGTAATCTTTATCACGGAATAATTGTCGAGTATCAGGATAGGTTGCATGATCTCCACCATGAACACCCATTGCAATAATCACATCGGTGTTTTGCGCCTCGGCAATCGATAATGCTGCAGCTTGAATGATGGAGCTAAATATTTTATTGCGATTTGGCACAACAGTTAGACGCATATTACTCTCGTGATAATGCCCAGTTGGTACATCCTCGCCACCACTGATCAATGCGGAGTGTAATAATTGTGATAGACCATCGATACTGATGATATGATGTTTAACCTTAAGACCCTGTTGTTTTAAGTAATCAGTAAGACTCAACGCTTTCTCTAGCTCTACTTTATGCTTTTGACCATAGTCAAATGAAATCGCTGTCACCTCATAGCCATCAGCCAGTAAACGCAACATCAATGAAGATGAATCCATACCACCTGAAAGCGACAATACCGCATATTTATTTTTTGCATTATTTTTTATATTATTTTTTATTTCATTACTCATTCTATTCTCCAAATCATTCCCTAATTTCAATGCAAAAGTTTATAAAATCATCTGCAAATGGTATAGTGCTCAAAAATTCAAAGTATCATACCATAATGATTTATCGAGTTGAAAAATATCTTGATGGCTTTTCCACTTGCTTTCGCCAGTGGAATGCTGAACATTCACACTGCCGCTTTTTGCATGGTTATGCCATTTCTTTTCGTTTACATTTTGCTGCTAAATCACTCGATCAGCATAACTGGGTCTGGGATTTTGGTTGGCTTAAAGACAAAAATCACACCATTGACGGCATGACAGCTAAAGAGTGGTTTCATTATATGTTTGATCACACCGTTGTCCTGTCACAAAAAGATCCTGCCCTTGAGACATTTAAAGCATTGGAGCAACAAGGATTATTACAATTACGCACCTTGCCGTACTTTAGCTGTGAGGGCATTGCCGAGTTTGTACTAAACACCTTAAATCCTTTAGTACAGCAGCATAGCAATCATCGTGTGACATTATTTCGTGTTGATGTGATGGAGAATAACAAAAACCTTGGCGCCGTTGAGATTGATTATGCGCATTAGTGATTACCATAAAACACTGCCGATTATTGAACTTTATCCTTGTTTACAAGGTGAGGGATCACGCCGAGGACATCCCTCATTTGCAATTCGCACTACGGGTTGTACGCATCGTTGCCACTTCGGTGAGGATGGTGGCTGGTGTGACACATGGTACTCAAGCATTCACGCGGATAAAGGTAAGTTTTGTTTTAATGATATTATTGATATGATCAAAGCATATCCTGACATCAAAGAAATTATGCTCACAGGAGGTGCGCCAACCATGCATCCCATGCTGATTAATGAGATCATGCATTTAGCACATGAGCATAAGCTATTTGTGACATTAGAGACTGAAAGCTCGCACTTTATAAAAACCGATTATCCGATTGATCTGTTAAGTTTGTCTCCTAAGTTTACTAACAGCATTCCAAAGCTAGGTATAAATACACCTAAAGGCACTGTTGTTGATCAAAAGTTGATTGATCAACATAATAAATATCGCTTAAATCTTACTGCCATGCGTCAAATGATTGATTACCACCATGATTATCAATTAAAACCAGTGTGTGATGGCAGTGATGGGAATCTAACAGAAATAAAATCTTTGATTAATGAGCTTAATATTCCAAAGCATAAAGTGTATTTAATGCCCGCAGGCAGCACTCGCCAAGAAATGATTAAAGCATATCCCAAAATTATTGATCTCGCCCTTATGCACGGTTTTAACTTCACCGGTCGCGATCATATTATTGCCTTTGATGACAAAATTGGTGTTTAATTCCCCCTCACCCGTTGAACTTAGGCTCAACGACCTCTCCCGCAAGGGGCGAGGTATTAGCTAGTGGCGTTTACTTATACCCGTCACAAACTATTCCACAACCAAACACTGCGAAATGATTTACGATGGGAATATACATCATTACTATAGATGATCAAGCATTTGTTGGTGACGTTGATACATCTCATCACTTGGCTCTTTACTCAAGACACTTCCTAAATAGATAGCAATACAGGCAAAGATAAAGCCAGGAAGCAATTCATATAACTCAAAAATGCCACCAAAAGCCTTTAGATAAGGCCAAATAATAACGGTTAATGCACCAACGACGATGCCGCAAAAAAAGCACCTGTTAAATTCATGCGTCTCCAGAAAAGTGACAACACAATAATCGGACCAAATGATGCACCTAGTCCTGCCCAAGCATAACCAACTAGGTTTAAAATCGAGCTCTTAGGATCAAGTGCTAATAACACTGCAATAATAGCAATCACGGTTACAATAATGCGACTAATAATGAGCATTTCATTGGCTTTAGCATTTGGACGAATAAATTTGTGATAAAAGTCCTCAACCACTGCACTTGAGGACGCCAGAAGCTGTGCCGAAGCCGTACTCATCGTTGCTGATAAAACTGCGGCTAATAGCACACCTGCCACCCACGGATTAAACAGTGTTTCTGCTAACACAATAAAAACCGTTTCAGGATTTTCAAGCGTATGTGGCGCGTAATATGCAATACCAAAAAGCCCAGTAAAGACTGCACCAATGAGTGCCACACACATCCATGTCATGCAGATAAACTGCGCTTGCGGGATGGTTTTGGCACTCTTAGTTGCCATAAAACGCACCAAAATATGCGGTTGGCCAAAATAACCTAACCCCCAAGCAAAGAGTGACAACACCCCAATAATGCTTGTGCCTTTAAAGGCGTTTAAATATACCGGTGATTGCTTGGAAACTGTATGTAATGCTTCAGATAAACTGCCAATATGCACCCATACGGTAACAGGCACAATAATCAAAGCAACAAACATCAAAGCACCTTGGAAAAAATCAATCCATGAGATCGCTAAAAAGCCACCGACACAGGTATAAACTAAAATAATCAATGCAGTAATGTATAACCCTGTGGTGTAATCAATTTTAAAAGTTGAACCAAATAACAAGCCGCCAGCCACAAATGCTGATGCCGTATAGAAAGTAAAAAAGATCAAAATCACTAGCGCACTGAGCAGGCGCAGCATACCACTTTTTTCCATGAAGCGATTTTCAAAATACGATGGAATCGTAATTGAATCATTAGCAACTTCAGTATAAACACGCAAGCGCTTAGCAACAAACTGCCAGTTTAAATAAGCACCCAATGATAAGCCAAGCGGTAACCAAATTTGATTTAAACCATTAAGCATCACAGCGCCAGGCAACGCAAGTAACAACCATGAGCTCATATCAGAAGCACCAGCTCCTAGAGCGGCAATGGGACCACTTAATGAACGTCCACCGAGCATATAATCATGTAGATTTTTTGTATAAAAATATGAGCAGATACCTAGCCCTAAAATAATGCTGATATACAGCACAAACACAATAACTAACATTGTCATCCCCTACCCCTTTTATTTAACTACCTAAACAATATATACCCATCACAAACCATTTTACAGAATTTCTTGCTTTGCAACTAAACATCGCAAAATGATTTACAATGGGTATATTGACTAAAACAACCTAGAAGTATCATACCCCCTAACCTCTAGTGTCTTTTTAGTAATCAATGATAAGTCTAAGGTCTATTTTTAATATAATTTGCCAATGACAAACCAATAATTATAACCAACGGCACAAACATAACTGCCCACGAACCAAAAGATCCCATAAACTCCTCCAAAACATTAAAGTCTTTCCTGCTATACCCATCACAAACTATTTATGATTAAATACCACAAAATGATTTACAATGGATATATTCCCCGTATTTTTAACCTATTTATTTGTATTTATGACATTTATCTACATAAACCAGATGAGGATACTCAAAAGTTTTATAAATTGCAAATAGCAGAACAAGCTTATCCCAATAAAATTAATGACAGTATGTTTTCATATATCTCTTATGCCTTAGGTGTTTAGTTTCTATATCTACTTGAATATGAGTCTCTTTTGAGGCATTATCATTCATCTTCTCGTCCTGATAGTTCAACGGATAGAATAAGCCCCTCCTAAGGGCTAGATGTAGGTTCGATTCCTACTCGGGACACCACACACTTATTCAACGCTGATTTAATCACAGAAATTACAGCCAACTTGCGTTTTTTTTGTTAGAATTGCCGTCGTTTTAACACATGGAGCAAATCAATGATTATTGTTACAGGTGGCGCCGGATTCATTGGCGCAAATATTATCAAGCAGCTTAACCTACGTGGACATGAAGATATTCTCGTTGTTGACAACCTAAAAGATGGGCATAAATTTATCAATTTGGTTGATTATGAGATTGCAGATTATTGTGATCAAACACCTTTTTTGCAGGCGATTGAGTCTGATTTAGCTTACTATACACCAAACGCGGGCTTGAAGCTTAATCCTAATGATATTACTGCCATCATCCATCAAGGAGCTTGCTCGGCGACGACTGAGTGGGATGGTCAATATGTGATGGAAAACAACTACGAATACAGCAAGATCCTTTTGCATTTTGCGATGCGCCACAAGATTCCATTTATTTATGCCTCTAGTGCTGCTACATATGGCAATAACACAACCTTTATTGAAGAGCGTCAATATGAGAAACCGGTGAATGTTTATGGTTACTCTAAGTTCTTATTTGATCAATACGTTCGCAAGTTTTTGCCACATGCACAAAGCCAAATCGTTGGCTTAAAATACTTCAATGTCTACGGACCACACGAGACACACAAGGGTTCAATGGCAAGTGTTGCCTTTCATCATTACAATCAGTTTAAATCACATAAAAAAGTTAAACTTTTTGATGCCTATGATGGTTTTGCAGCAGGCCAACAAATGCGCGATTTCATTTATGTCGAAGATGTTGCCAAGGTTAATCTGTGGTTTTTGGATCACCCGCAAGTCTCTGGGATCTTTAACTGTGGCACAGGCAAAGCTGAACCTTTTAACAACATCGCTCATGCTGTCATTGATTTTCACAAAGAAGGTAGTATCGAATATATCGAGTTTCCAGAGCATCTTAAAGGACATTATCAAAGTTACACTGAAGCCAACTTAGACAAATTGCGTGAAGCAGGTTGCGATGTTAATTTCAGAGATGTCAAAACAGGTGTGACGGATTACTTACAATGGCTTGAAAAACATAATAAATAAAATAATAAAATATGATCTACACTCTTATTCGCCTAATTTACAGCCTATTGTTTTGTCTAGGTTTACCCTTTATCAGTATCAAAAAATTAATTCGTAGTCGCAAAAACAAAGGCTATCGCCAAAGAATGCGTGAGCGCTTTGGCTTTACCCCCTTTAAGACTGATGAAAGTATTTGGATTCACTCAGTCTCGATGGGTGAGAGTATTGCTATCGCGCCTTTGGTAAAAAAGCTTGCCCTAAGCTGTCCGCAAAAAATCTTTGTCGTCACGACCATGACGCCAACGGGGAGCACTCAGGTGCAGAAGCTTTATAAAGACTTTGACAATGTCAAACACAGCTATATCCCCTATGATATCCCCTGCTTGTTAAAGCGCTTTATCAAACGCACCAATCCTAAACTCTGTATTATTATGGAAACGGAGATTTGGCCAAACCTACTTGCACAATGCGAAAAACACCACATTCCAAGCATTTTAATCAATGCACGTTTATCACAAAAATCAGCGACAGGTTATGCCAAAATTAGCTTTATTATGCGTCACATGCTTAAACAAATCAGTCATATCAGCGCACAATCTGATGATGATGCAATGCGTTTTTTGATGCTTGGCATGCCCAAAGATAAAATAAGCGTTGATGGCAATATCAAATATGACTTTCCAATTGCGGATAATCTTCTTAAAAATGCGCAAAATTTACGTCAGCGTTTTGCAAAACAGCATATCTGGATTGCCGCAAGTACGCATCAAAGTGAAGACGAGATTATTCTTGAAACGCATCGTAAGTTACTACAAGCAACACCTAATACATTATTGATTTTAGTGCCAAGGCATCCTGAGCGCTTTAATCAAGTCGCTGAATTAATTAAAGCATACAAGTTTAACTACAGCCGTAGAAGTCTAGATCAATATCACCATAACGATGATGTCTATCTAGGGGATACCATGGGTGAGATGATGTTGTTATATGCCGCAAGTGATATCGCTTTTGTTGGTGGTAGTTTTGTCAATAATGGTGGGCATAATATGCTTGAGCCCGCGGCTCTTGCTAAGCCTGTTTTATCGGGCTCATCGGTGTTTAATTTCGCTTTAGTTGCTGAAAAACTACAAGCTGAGCACGCTTTAACCCTAGTCAATAATAGCGATGAATTAGTCAAGCAATTACAGACACTTTTTAATAACCCACGATTAGCGCAATCTCAAGGTAATGCAGCATTAACGGTTTTTCAACAAAACAAAGGCGCACTTGACAAACAACTCTCGATCATTAAAGGATTTTTATGTTAAGCGAATTCACACAAATAAAGGATGATTTTGAAGATTTTGCCAAGGACTATTTCTTAGCGCAATCCATTCAAAGCCTACGTTTGAAAGAAGCCATGGCATATAGCTTTCTTAGTGGTGGCAAGCGTATTCGTGCCATCTTGAGCTTCTTAAGTGGTAGCTGTTTTAACTGTGATCCTCACAACATCAAGCATATTGCTTTAGCACTAGAAGCAATTCACGCTTATTCATTGATTCATGATGACCTTCCGGCAATGGATGATGATGATTTGCGTCGTGGTAAACCGACATGTCATATTCAATTTGATGAAGCCACCGCCATTTTAGCAGGTGATGCATTGCAGACACTCGCATTTCAGGCTTTGAGTGAATTAAAAGCTATCGATATTAAACAACTGCAAAAAGCACTTTATCTGTTGGCAACGCATGCTGGCAGCCAAGGCATGGTCGATGGTCAGCAATTAGATATTGATGCTGAGGGTCAAGCACAAAATATCCAGAGTATTGAGACAATACATCGCTTAAAAACAGGTAAGCTCTTAACCGCTGCTGTTGTTTTACCTTTTATTGCCTCGCCTTATTACACGGATCAAACCGTTGAAAAACAGCTTATTGCATTTAGTCAATGTATTGGATTAGCCTTTCAAGTCAAAGACGATTTGCTTGAAGTGACTTCTGACACAGCGACTTTAGGCAAGAATAACACGAGTGATATTAAACTCAACAAATCCACCTACCCTTCTTTGTTGGGTATTGAAAAGACACAACAATTATTGGATGAGTTATTTGCGCAATCCATGACGCATCTGCAACAAATCAAAGAGCATGACACGACATCATTAGCGCAACTAGCTGAATATATTATTAGGCGTACGCATTGATCATTACTCTATATAGCTAGTAATAATCCGCGCCAAACTAATCAGTTGATTCTTACTCTGACAATTCAGTTTCTCACACAAACTAGCAATACTGCCCTGCACTGAGCGATAGGAGCGCCCTGCATGCATCGCAATCTCTTTCGCCGTTGCACCCGTTGCGATAAAGCGTAAATACTCAACATTTAGATCTGTCAATTTTAAGCGCTGCTGTAAATTTTGAGGTAAGCGCACGATTTCAGGCATCACTGTGTCATCACTAAAGCCCTTAATCTCAATTAATGTATGAAATCGCACCACACTCATCAATAGATCAATACAGTCTGTCAAGCACTGATAAAGCTTGGTTTTATCCTCAAATGTTAGCTTATTAAAATAATCTGCATTGATATCAAAAGAGAAATGATCCGTATAATGGTGATAACACCTCACAATATAAAGCACTATATTATGCGCATCTTGAGTGATCAGCTTATGTTTCATCTGATCACAGGTTAATTCATTATAAGTAAATACTTTAAATACATTGGTTTGCTTAGGGATAATTGAGGGGTCATAACGCCATAAGCCAAGCTCAAGATAGGGCTTAATCAGCGCTTTAGTAAAGCTTGTGATCATCGCATATTGATTCGCCTCAAAACGCCGTACCCACGTTAAGGTGCTAATCGTATCCTCACAAATAATATCTAAAATTTGCCTGATAATTGCCGCATTAGTGGCACTATCATAAAGCATAGCTTCAAGATCTTCTTCTTGTATTTTCAGCAACGAAGTGATGACATGTTTTTTCATAAACTGAAATTCATTTTCAGTGTCCGTGCAGTCAAGTATAGCTTACTGTGTGTTAATGTCAGCTTGCTTTTCTACGACTTTGACGCTTTAGCAGGCTCAATATTGGTTCAACAGCAATAGATAATAAAATCAACAAGCAAGCAAATACCATATTGATACTAATATGGTCGCCCATAATGATGACACCAAGTAAACTGCCAAATAAAGGCACAAGATAGTTTGATAATGAGCAAAAGCCAGCGCCTGCACGTTTAATTAAGCTCACATATAGCACATAAACCAACCCTGAGCAGAATACACCTAAGATAATTGACGCAATAGAAGGATATAAAGAAAAGTGCATACCTTGCAGCGAGCCATTGCCAAGGTTTATGCCAAGCATGATAATCGTGCCAATGATAAACGCATCACGTGATAGCAAAAATGCATCTTCATTGGGCAGACTTCTGATAATGATTAACGCACTGGCAAACGATAACGCGCCAAGCATAATCGCTAATTGTGGTAATAGCGCGCTTGATAGACCTGTTGCTATTAAGTCAGGTGCAAACAAAATTAGTAAGCCAATAAAACCAATAAACATACCCATAAATTTGGCTGCTGTCGCACGCTCAACACGTGTCAATAACACTAAGATGATGGTAAAAAATGGAATCGTACCCATCAAAATCGATGCCATACTACCTGAAACGTACTGTTGCCCCCACATCACCAAAGTAAATGGAATCACCACTTCAAGCACACCAATTGCTGCAACTTTAGACCATGTTTTAAAATCTCTTTTATAACGTTTTCTTTTGGCAACCAAACAAAAGACAATCAAAAAAACTGCGGCATAAAATGTTCTTAATAAAGCAAGTTGCTCAGGCGTGTAACTGGCTAAAGAAAAGTCGATTAAAACAAACTGACCACCCCAGATAACCCCGATAAATAACAGTAAAATATAATTCATTGTCAATGATCACAGTTATCGATATTCAACCGTCACAATCTCGTAATCAACCACGCCTGAAGGCGTTGCAATATTGGCTTCATCGCCCTCTTCTTTGCCAATAAGGCCACGCGCTAATGGCGAACTTAATGAGATCTTATTGCACTTGATATCTGCTTCATCTTCGCCGACGATTTGATAGGTTATCTCTTCATCACTGTCAATATTTACCAAGGTAACCGTCGCACCAAAGATCACTTTGCCACTATTGGTCATATTGGCAATATCAATCACTTGCGCATTGCCAAGCTTGCCTTCAAGCTCTTGAATGCGCCCTTCGATAAAGCTTTGCTGCTCACGTGCGGCATGATATTCGGCATTTTCTTTTAAATCACCGTGCTCACGTGCTTCAGAGATTGCCGCAATCACCTTCGGACGCTGCACACTCTTTAAATCTTGTAATTCTGCTTTCAACGCCGCTTCACCGGCAACAGTCATTGGAATTCGCACTGCCATTCTTTATCCTTAATTTTTCTAGATTTTTTTAGTCTTTTTGACCTTTATTTTAAATTTAAACAATAAAAAACGCCCAGCATGCAACATGCTAGGCATTATCAAAAATTTTTCACTAAAGTGCATTATACCGAAGCGTGCTTTGTTTGCAATTTCAGATTTCTATTGTAATAGAAGTTTCGCCGTATTTATGTTTAAAAGACTTTTAAGATCAGTATAATGGCTACATTGAAGTGTCATTATAAATTCAAACATCAACACAATAGGTAATAACATGTTTACTATTAAAAAAATCTCTTTGATTGCAGCGTCTTCTATCGCTTTGCTAACTACGCAGCTGACATTTGCTCAAGATGCAGCAACAGCAACAAAAACATCAGAGAAAACAGAAACAACACAAATAGCGCAATCTACGACACAAAATGAACCTAATACTTATGGCGCAACATCTGTTAATTATATGGGAGTACCACTTAATGCATATGGCGCTGTTTCATCAAGTGCTAATGTCCCCCTTGAGGTACAAGTGCCAAAAGCACCCGCAAACTTAGTATTACCAAAAATCACACCCGCAACTGAAATCTGGCACAATCAAGTCGTTACACCACCGATGCTTAATGTCAAAAGCTATCTACTGATTGATGCTAAGACAGGTAATGTATTGGCTGAGAAAAATGCCAACATGCGCATTGCACCAGCATCACTAACCAAGATGATGCTCCTTTATATCGTGGAGCAGAAGCTTGCTGCAGGTAGCATCAAGCTTGATCAAAAAGTAAAGGTCCCTGCTATTGCTTGGCATACCGCAGGCTCAAGCATGCATTTAAAAGCAGGACAAGAGGTTACGATTCAAGAGCTACTAGAAGGAACCATTGTCGCCTCAGGTAATGATGCTGCAGTCACCTTAGCGGTGACATTGGCTGGTACGCAAGAAGGTTTCGTTAATATCATGAACTTCACCGCAAAGAAACTAGGCATGACTAACACGCATTTTAGTGATGTTATGGGTTTACCAGCCCCTAACTTATACACTACAGCACGTGATTTATCTGTTCTTGCGCAACACATTATTTACGACTATCCACAGAACTATCACTATTACAAAATGCCTAGTGTTAGTATGAATGGCTTTGTTACCCGCAACTACAACAAGCTATTGGATATTTATCCTTATGCTGATGGCATCAAAACAGGCTCAACGGACTCTGCTGGTTACTCACTTGTATCTTCAGCGGTTAAGCCCGATCATGATCGTTTAATCTCAATTGTTATTGGCTCAACCAGTCTTTTGCAAAGCGCACGTGATAGCCAAACATTGCTAGAATATGGTTTTTCCAACTTCCAGACGAAAACTTTCTATCCAGCCAATTACGCCTTAGGCAATATTCGCATTTACAAGGGTGAAAGTGACACCGTGGACATTGGTGTACAAAAGCCCGTGGCAATTAGCTTCCCAAGCTATATTGATGCCAAAGATATCCAGTTTGTACTACACAAAAACCCTAAAGGTCTTGTTGCACCGGTTAAAGCAGGCACTGATGCTGGAAGTGTAGATATGGTGTACAAAGGCAAAACCATTGAGACATTCCCAGTAGTGGCATTAAAAGATGATGCAACTGGTTCATTATGGCAACGCATTAAAGGCACTGTATCCTTGTGGTTTGCTTAGGAAATATCATAATGAAAACAGTTTGATTGTTTTCAGTGGTTTCGACACTAATATCACCATGATGCGACTCAATAATTTTCTTGGTAATTGCAAGCCCTAATCCATGACCTTGCACTCCTTTATTACGTGACTCAGATAAGCACTCAAAAGGCTCGAAAATTTTATCTTTATCCTTATCAGAGATGCCTGCGCCATTATCTGCAATTGCAATTATAATTCCACCCTTTTGCTCTTCAAGTGATACAGTGATTTGCTTACCACCATATTGATAAGCATTATGCAATAGATTATCCAACGCGCGATTGAAGCTCGCTTGATCAATTTCATAAGTAATCTCCGTTAGGCTATTTTTCAACGTCCAATCTTTATCTGGATATTTATGCGCAAACCATTTGACCTTTTCTTGCAGTAGTTGATTTAGGCTTACCTCTGCTGTTTTTAGCACAACACCTTTGCGATCAAACTTTGCATGCAATAAAATTTCATTGACCAGATCATCTAAAATAGCAATATCGTCATCAAGATCATTAATATATTTTTGATCAATGGTTTTATACTTTTGCTTTAGCACACTTAAAGTAAATCGCACCCTTGCTAGCGGCGTTTTAATCTCATGAGCTACGGCATTGGTAAGCTCTTTATGTGAGGCAACAAGTGTTTGTATCTGATCTGCCATCTTATGCAATCCTTTGTTTAATGGGTTTAATGCCAATGTTTTAGAAACCTTAAGCTTGGTATCAAATTTGCCATTACCATAATCAACGGCCTGCTTTTGCAGCTTATTAAGAGATCGATAAAATGGGTAGCTCCAGATAAAGGTAATAAGCATGAGCAAAATAAGCACTCCTAATAACAAAAACCAGTATGGGTATCGTGCATAAACACTATCTTTGAGCGCACCGATTGTAACTAGATACTGACTGTTTGCAACAGGAACACTAATGGTTGCAACATGATCATCATCAATTGAATAAGCATATAACCCCCACTTTTTGATACTTTCTTTTTCAGAAGCTGTCAGTGTTGATATATCCCTTAGCGTTACCTTGGCACCAAACAATTGCTCTGCTTCTTTGATAATTTTTTGCTTGTTTTCTTTGGAAACAGATTGGAATATTTGCTGAGCCACCAATCTAATCCATTCTGTATTTCTTTGAATCATTACTATTGTCGGCGAGGATGCTTGTATTGCCAGATATTTATCTGTTTTAGCAATTTGTTGATATACCCAAAACGCATTGTATGCTGAGCTATCTGGCGAAAATATACTTGTTGTGTCAATGCCCACTATAGCGCCAGATTTGAGCTTTTTGCTATCACGCACCCTCTTAGGCAGATTATTAACATTAACAATACTTATCTTTTGGTATTTATTGTTTTTTTGCAGTTGATTCAATAAATCTTGCCATTTGGATTCAGGTGCTTTTTGAAATTGTTCTTGCAAATACTCAAACGGCGCTTGAGCCAACATATTCGCTGACTTAATATACCCTTGCTGATTAAGAAACAATATATAAAAATACAGCATAATAACAACCGTGGTCATCACTAAGGCAAATAGAATATAATTTCTAAAAAACAGCTTTATCATTAAATATCGCCTAATTTATATGGTTTTGGATAACTTATAATTGTTGGATCCATTGCTCAAGAGACTTATTATCTCCCAAGTAATTATAGTAATAAAATTGCTTATTAGGTACAAACGGCTTATTTAAATTTTGTGTAGGAGAGCTAATAACTGCCATTGGCACTTGTGCACCAAATTTAACTCCTTTCGCACTTATTATCAATGTACTGGGAAAACCTGTAGCATCAAAAACTCTAGTTGTTTGACCAATTTGAATGGTATTAGGGACCTCAAGCGCTACTTGAATAAACCATAGTGCACCACTAGCATTTGTGCTATCAGTTAATACATAAACTTTTGCCTTTACAGGGTTTTTATTGTTTGGCTTTACCGTACTTGGCAGAATGTTAAACCTATAATTTAGATAGCTTTGTTGGTTCTTTAAAGCTAAAGACATTTCTGATATTAACCTTGGCTCATTTAGCCCCATCTGTTTAAGCGCATTAAAGTTATTTTGAGTCACTTTAAATTGCATAGAAAAATTATCATTCCATATAAATTTACACCCTAAGGACTTTAAATATTGAGGTGTCCAAAGGCTCAAAATAACCTGATTTACATATTGTGGAAAGCCGCCATCATTACCTCTTAAATCAAAGATGATTTTCTTCATATTTCTTATTTTAGGGAGCTGAGAGACAAGTCTTTCATAAGACTTAAGCTCTACTTTATTGCTTATTTGAAAGGTTTGTAAAGACACCAAAGCAATATCATTTGCCAAGTATTGAATAGCAAAATCATCAGGTGACATGCCATTGGCTGATTGATTCGCTAGAGATATCAATTTATTTAACTCTGTAACACTGGGTGTATGCCAATGGATGTGATAATTTTTAATCACCTTTCCTACACGAAACCGACACATAGTGATTTTCTTAAAGCCATAAACGATCTGATTACCTTTTTGAGCCAAAAACAAGTATGGTACGACATTATTCCAAGTGATGTTCTTCACTTTACTGGTGTAATAAAAAGATAGCACATTTGACTTAATCAAGTTGTCTACAGGAAAACCATTACAACTAAGCAACTCAGAGCCAACTGGCGGTAATTTGTTACTACTAGAAGTACTTGAGTTAACTACTTTATAAACTAGCTGATGATGATTGTTATAGCGCAAGTTCACTATAAAGCCTGCGTAACGATAATCTGTCATCTCAGGAATACTACCAAAGGCAGTATGAAAGTCAGTAAAGCCATTAATGTAGTAATTCAAAGTGCTGTAAAACTGCTGTTGATTGTTAACTAACTGACTCATTAAACCTGCTTTCAATAGTCCCTTATTCACCCATTTTTGATAATTTGTCATTTTAGCAATAGCATCTAAAGGCGCATTTTCTTCAATATATTTTTTAAACAAGACCAAATCATCAAAGGTCTCTGCTGGAGAATAGCCTCTCTTTTGTATTTTGTTATTTAAGGAACTCTCACCAAAGCTGCTGTTTGGCGGGTTTATTTGAAAACTTCCGGCATATACATTTGTTAACATAGATAGTGTTGTGATTGCTAATAAAAATTTGTACATTTAACCTCAATTCCATAGTTAATTAACTTAAGCATCTATCGTATGATAAACGCCCAAACCCTTCTTTATGAAAACTGTCTGAATATGTCTAAAAAGTGTCTAAGCAAAAATCACCATGCAGTTGAGATAAAAATATACCCTTTTCCCCAAATGGTTTTGATCTTAAATGGCGTTTGCGGATCATCACCTAACTTACGTCGAATATGTGATATTTTGGTATCAATCGAGCGGTCTATCCCATTATAAGGAATCCCTTTGATCTCTTGATATATTTGATCTCTTGTTAATAATTGATCGGCATGTTCAGCTAATAGAATCAAAAGCGAAATATCTGATTGTGGCATCTCAAGCTTTTTATTATTTAAATAAACCTCTAGAGTGGTCTTATTAATCACTAATGAGCCAAAAACAAGCTCATTTTCTGATGTCATAACTGCAATATTCTCACGTAAAAGCTTCTTAATGCGTAACAGCAGTATCTCTGGTTTTACTGGCTTTCTAAGGTAATCATTGACACCTAATTTTAATCCCTCTATCTCCGATTCATCGTCATCACGCGCTGTTAACATAATGACGACTCCTCGATAGCTATGACGAATTGCTTGATACACCTGCATGCCTGAAATATTTGGCAACATCAAATCAAGCAAGATAAC
>NZ_JBXTEF010000018.1:0-15895 GCF_057495195.1 Cysteiniphilum sp.
CATTAACACAATAAATTATGGATTGGCAACTCGTAAACTTTATTTTTGATTATTATTCAACCCTTGATTCGCATTAAATATAAAGATATAACAGATCGTTGCAGCAAATAGACTACCAATGGCAATTTTAATTGCTTCAGTACCACCACGCTCTTCCCAAACGATCGATAAACGCTCTATCGACATGGTTAAAATAACCATTGGGAATAAGGTGATCGATAAACCTTGTGATAGTTCCATTTTATGCATTGAAATACTAATAAGCGCCATAATCAGCACAACAACACACAGAAGCATCCCAAGCCGTGGCACGACTAATAATTGCAATTTTTCAAAATAAGCTCTAAAGCTCAATCCTAAAATCACCACCAATGAAAATAAGATAATCCCCCATACAAGGCTGGTATCTTTAAATGCTAAGGCAATCAATACCGGCATAAATGTACCCAATGTTGGCACACCAATAATAATCCGCAAAATTAAAATAATCAGCACACCAAAAGGCACCATCAAGATGATTTTATAAATTTCTTGTGTTTGCGCAGGCAAATTAAGTAACGAAAACTCATAAATATTTTGTTTTACCGTGTCGTTTTTAAGATCTAGATAACGCTCCATCGGGATGCTTTGTTGTGCTGCGGTAAAAGATACAAGCTTAACTGTCCCGCCTTGGACATTGACAAAATCGCCATTGCCACTCCACCATGTCATCGCTTTGGTATTAGGATTATCAATATACTCACCCGTGCTGACATCATATGTGTGCCAATCTTTACCGTAATAAACCTTAATCCACGCTGGCAAATTTCTAAGATTTAATTTCCCTTCATACTCATAAGGAACCACATGGATAATTAGATTTGGTAAATTAAGCTCTGTTAACAAATAGTTAAGTAATCTTGCTCGTGCTTTTGCTGTTGGTTTACCGTTGGTCATCTCTTGCCAGAAATATAGATTACCATCATCATTGATAAAATTGATGGCTTGTGCAATCAAGGTTGCTGAATCTGCAGATTTTTCCGCAATCCCTTTTGCCGTAGTTAACAACGTTAATAACTTTTTAGGTTCTAAAATATCTTTTATTTTCTTTTTCTCTTTTTCAAGGTCGGGAATAGTGTTTGCTACACTTTGCGCATTACTCGCTACCGTCACATCATAAATCACTGTTTGCTTATGATTCACCTCACTCTTAGAGAGCACTGCCATACGGTTATTTTTATCCTCTGAACGCAACACAATCTTACCAAAACCTGCTGCATTAATGCTTTCAGCTAGAACATCCGCCTTAACCAAATTTGGCACCAACAAATTCACCTTAAGTGATGAATCCGTCGTATCTGGCGCAATCTGCAACTCTGCATTAAACTTCCACGTCATATTTTCACCATTTGGCCACCATGAAAGTCCGAGTTTAAAGTGCTGATAAAGGCTAAAACCAATACCTGCCACCAACAAAATGATTAGTAATGTAAAAAATTGTTTATTAACCTTGCTCATTGCTTATCCATATCATTTGCATTGCTACTATTTGACGCTTTATCACTAATTTTATTCGCTTTCTGTAGTTTCTTTGACTTGTTATCAGAAACTTCCGTTACATCCTTTTTTTGATCACTACTTATTGTTGCTTCTTTTGCTTCTTTTGCTTCTTTTGCTTCTTTCTCCTCTTGCTCTTTTGCCATCTTAGCAAATAGCGCTTCACAGGCACTGCCATCCATCGTGAATTTTTGTGCCGGATCGATCACAGAACCCAATTGGATTAATGCTTTACGCCCTAAAAGTACAGGGTAATCAAAATGCGTTCTATCGGTTAAATTAACCTCAATCGTATAGATTTTGCCATCAAAACAAACTGGCATTTCAACCACAGGCCGTTCATCATATTGATCTTTTGTATCTTCACCGGCACGGTTTTTAATCTTCATCTCACGCTTTAACGGCAAATCATATGCTACCTTTTCAACCTTATCTTTATTGCGCTTACCCTGCTGTTCTATCGCCTCATGTGTGACATCAAAGCGTACATGCTTCTTACCATCTTTTTCATAGATATGAATATTGGTGGCTGAAATCGATGAAACCCCAGCCCCCGTATCTAGCTTCGCATCTAAGAGTGTTTTGCTTGGTAAAATATACACATTTTCAACATAACCATAACCTGTTTTTATATTTGCCATCGCTGTACTCGTCATTAATATGGTTGATAAAGCTAAGTGTTTGATGATCTTATTTGCCTTCATTTGTTTCCCTTTAAAGTTTTATTTACCTTTAGGCAGTAAATTGCTCTGTAGTATAGTTATAAACTTGTTATTATGCCAATGGATATGCTATTAACTATAAAGCCTAATTATAAAGCGCCCAATAACACCATATTTGTATTAATTGAACCTTAAGAATGGCAACAATATCGATTATGACGACAAATTATTACAGCGTTGAATGCATTTCACAGCATGAGATTGAGCCGATTAAAAAGTCTCGATTTATTGCTCATCTATTACCTTTAAAAGAGCCTTCTGAGCTTCACAATTTCCTGCAGCAACTTACCAAAGAATATACCAACGCCAATCATCACTGTTGGGCTTATCATCTCTTTGACAATCAGCAGATTCGTTTTAATGATGATGGCGAGCCGTCAGGTTCCGCTGGCAAGCCAATTCTTAATCACCTTCAAGGTAATAAACTCATCAATGCCGCCATCGTTGTGACGAGAATTTTTGGCGGCACCAAGCTTGGCGTGGGCGGCTTAGTACGCGCTTATGGTCAAGCAGCCAGTGAAGTCATTAAAAATAGTCAGCTTGTGAGCTTCACACCAACCAAAAGACTGTCACTGACCTATCAATACAGAGATACCGCATTAATTGAGCAAGTGCTGCATACACTTAAATTAACAGCGATTGATTCGATCTTTGGCAATGACATTACCTTGCACTTCGATATTGCATTAACTCATTGGGACACCACTTATCAAGCACTACTAGAAATGACACAAGGGCGAGTGATTATTCATCGATAAATCGCTTTGCATTTACTCATTTTTTCTCTACCATGTGACAAATCAATTGAGTTTGAAGCAGCTATGTTACATCCAACTTACGATATTCATAAGTCTTATGATGAGAATTACAACAATGGACCCATGTGTGATTTTACCATCCCCAAACGCATTTTATTAAAACCGATTAACTTATGGGGATATCAGATAAACTCACCCGTTGGCGTGCCAGCGGGTCCTTTAATCAATGCCGAATATATTAAGCTATATGCTGAATTAGGCTTTGATCTGCCGGTGTATAAAACCGTGCGCACCATTGAGCGTAAAGTGCATCCAGCACCTAACTGTTTAATGGTTGATAGTCATAAGCAATTAACCATTGATGATATCGGTCAAAGCATTTACCCATTTGATCAAGCACCACAAACACCGCATGAGATTGCCATTACTAACTCTTTTGGTATTCCAAGTAAGTCAATTGCAATCTGGCAAGAAGATATTGCCAAAGCCAATACATTTATGACACCTAATCAGCTGATGATCGTCTCATGCGTTGGCACACCTCAACCAGAGCGCAATTTTATCGATGATTTTGTTCTTTGCGCACAAAGGGCTGTTGAAGCGGGAGCTAAAGCCATTGAGCTTAATTACTCATGCCCTAATGTTGTTTCTAAAGAAGGCAGTATTTATCAAGATGCTGAGCTTTCAAGCACCATTTCAAAAGCGGTAAAAAAAGCAATCAAGGATGTGCCGCTGATGATTAAAATGGGCTATATCAAAGAAGAAGCCAAAGCATATGACATCATCAAAGCCAATGCGCCTTTTGTTGATGGTATTGCCGCAATTAATACCATTTCAATGCAAGCAAGAAACAAAGATAATACTCAAGCACTTCCTGGTGAGGGACGTTTAAACAGTGGCATTTGCGGCAGCATTATTAAAGACCTATCGCTTGAAATGACCAAGCGCATTCATAAGATACGCAAAGAAAATCACTTTGATTTTGTACTTTGTGGTGTGGGCGGCATTGTTTGCCCTGAAGATATTGATGACTATCTAAATGCAGGTGCTGATATTGCTATGAGTGCAACGGGTGCCATGTGGAATCCATTATTAGCGCATGATTGGCAGAAGTTGCAGACAACAAAATAGTCGCTAACTCACGCGCTTTTTTCTTTATTCTTCTGACTAAGACTAAATATCCACCCACAAACGCTCAGCTAACGCTTACACAATCAAGATGGGCCGCACTATGGTCATAGCCATTCTTCTTTATTTTTTCTTTTTCTTATTCAAACAATCCTTGCATTCGATATAGAGCACGGAGCTATGCTCAACAAGATTGCCGCCTAGCTCTTCCACTGCTTTGATTTGCCTTGCTTCAATCACATGATCAACAAACTCTTCGACCTTGTGGCATTTAACACAGATCATATGATCATGGTGATCATCTGAATCAAGCTCATACACTGCCTGCTCACGCCCTAGGTTTAAGCGCTGCAACAATCCGGCAGATTCAAACTGTGCCAAGACGCGATACACCGTTGCAATACCGATATCTTCTTCTTTTTCTTTAACAATTCGATAAACGTCATCCGCAGACAAGTGACGCTGTTCTGATTCTTCAAAAATACGTAATATTTTCAGTCGTTGCTGCGTGATTTTTAACCCCGCCTGTTTTAAATCTTCTTTTCCTAATGACATTTGTGTATAAGAACTCATTAAATTCGTCAATGCTCGACATTCTAACCTGATCATTTCGATAAATGAAGGAGTCACTCACGTAAAATTTGTAGTTGTTTATCTATACCGCTCGTAAATCATTTTGCAGTGTTCAGTGCCGAAGAAGTTTTTGATGCTTTTGGGTGATTATATTGCAGGCAACAGCTAGGACTATTGTCAAAATAGAATCGCTCAAAAGGGCGTAAAATTCAATGGTAGAAATGCTGTGAAATGGTTTGTGGGCGGTATATATTACCAAACAAAAACAGTTGCTTTAAGCATTTTCCCCTCACCCGTGCAGCTTATGCGGCATGACTTCTCCCACAAGGGGAGAGGTTATTTCACGTTGACTGAGCGTCAGTCGAAATCATAATGCATTCGATCTTAACTACAACCCTTCGACTATACTCAGGAAACGGTTAATACTTTGCACTTTTGAGAAATCAAAGTATCATACTTGCTTTTTTGCATCGTGAATCATTACCATAAGTGCCATCTTTAGATAAATTGATAAGGCATTTATGCTGAACTACAAAGACTTACGCGAATTCTTAGATCACTTAGAGGAAATGGGTGAGCTAAAACGCATCAAACAAGAAGTATCGCCCTTTCTGGAGATGACTGAGATCTCATCACGTGTACTTCACCAAAAGGGACCCGCGCTTTTATTTGAAAACCCCAAAAATCATGACATACCGGTGTTAACCAACTTATTTGGCACTGAAAAACGCATTGCATTGGCACTTGGTGCGGACGATGTTAGTCAACTGCGTGAAATTGGTAAGCTTTTGGCTTATTTAAAAGAACCTGAGCCACCAAAAGGTCTTAAAGATGCTTGGGATAAAATGCCGATATTAAAGCAAGTTTTAAAGATGTCACCGAAGGTTATTAAGAATGCGCCGTGTCGAGAGGTGACAATCAATAAAGAAGAGATTGATTTTTATCAAATGCCCATACAAACCTCCTGGCCTGGGGATATTGCCCCACTTGTAACATGGGGTTTAACCATCACTAATAGCATTCGCAAAGAGCGTTTAAACCTAGGTATTTATCGCCAACAAGTCATTGGCAAGAATCGCCTTATTATGCGCTGGCTTCATCACCGCGGTGGTGCGCTTGATTACCAAGCTTGGTGCAAAGCCAATCCTGAGAAGCCTTTTCCGGTATGCGTGGCACTGGGTGCAGATCCTGCGACTACTTTAGGTGCGGTGACACCTATTCCTGATACGCTCTCTGAATATGCTTTTGCCGGATTATTGCGTGGTAGCAAAACCGAGCTCACCCCTTCGATACTCCATGGTGACGATATGATGGTGCCAGCGCATGCTGAGATCATTTTAGAGGGCTTTATATATCCTAATGATGTCGCTGAAGAAGGTCCCTTTGGAGATCATACCGGTTATTATAATGAGGTTGAAAAATTTCCTGTATTCACTGTTGAGAAAATCACTCATCGCAAAAACCCGATTTATCACAGCACATACACCGGACGCCCACCAGATGAACCGGCTATTTTAGGTGTTGCCTTTAATGAGATATTCGTGCCGATCATTCAAAAGCAATTTCCTGAAATTGTTGATTTTTATTTGCCACCTGAAGGTTGCTCCTATCGCTTGGCAGTCGTTAGTATCAAAAAGCAATACCCAGGACACGCCAAGCGCGTGATGATGGGGGTTTGGTCATTCTTACGTCAATTCATGTATACCAAATTTGTGATTATTGTTGATGATGATATCAATACGCGCTCGTGGGAAGATGTAATCTGGGCAATTACCACACGTATGGATCCCACAAGAGACACCACCTTGATCGATAATACACCGATTGATTATTTGGATTTTGCCTCACCTGTTGCTAGTCTAGGCTCGAAAATGGGATTAGATGCCACCAATAAACTCCTTGGTGAAACAACACGCGAATGGGGTGAGGTGATCACCATGCGCCAAGATATTATTGATAAGGTTGATGCGATCTGGGCGAATTTAGGGATTGATAATGACTCAAAAGCCTAAGCAGCCCAAAGCCCTCTATGCTTTGAGGTAGAATAATTTTTTACAACTTTCTATCTTAAGGTTTTTTTGCTACCCTATGCGGACTTTGAGTTTACTTTAAAAGTCTATGCCTATTTTTTTTCAACGTATTTACGCATGGTTCGTACATTTATTTACCGCTAGTGGCGCTGTTTTCTCGGTACTGGCACTAACCAGCTCAGCACAAGCTTATGCGGCTAAACTATTAGGAAACCATCTTGATTATATCCATTATCTAAAGCTTTCTTTTTTATATGTTGTCATTGCGATTTTAATCGATGCCGCCGATGGCACATTAGCGCGACGCGTTGATATCAAAAAACTAGCCCCTTTAGATGGCGGCCTATTGGATAATATTATTGATTTCACCAATTATGCGGTTATCCCTGCTGTATGGGTTTATATTACCGATGTCGTACCTGATGGCTTTAAAACACTCGCACTTATCTTGATCATGCTCGCTTCGTGCTATCAGTTTTGTCAACTTGATGCCAAAACCAAAGACCATTTCTTTAAAGGGTTTCCAAGCTATTGGAATCTAGCAATTTATTATCTGATTTATTTCCAGTTCTCAGGAATCACTAACCTTGTAATTATTGTTGCTCTAACGATTTTGACCTTTGTGCCGATTAAATACATTTACCCATCACGTATGAATTACCTAAGCAAACGTAAGTCAGTTATTTCATTGATGTTTATTTACACATTGATATGGGGTGCAGCAACGATTGCTTCAGCGCTTATCTGGCCAGTAGCCAACGCCCTTTTGACTTGGACGATTGTCAGTTATATTTTAGTCTATTTTCTATTTAGCCTTTATCGCACGTTAAAGCCTTTAAACTAGCTGTAAATAATCGGATGTATAAAGTATCGCACCTGTCATATATACCCATCATAAATCATTTCGCAATGTTTAATGCTGCAGAAGTGTTTAATGATCTTGAGCGATTGGATTGTAGATAATAGCTAGCCTTGACAGAGTCTTTGGGCGCTCATTTGCTAAAACAATGAAACTATTCATTATTTCTTAACGCATTCGCTATTGGCAAAATCCAATCGCTCAAAATCGCAAAAAATTCAATGGTAGAAATACTGTAAAATGGTTTTCGGTGGGTATATACTCCCAACCAATTTAAAATATCACTTTATTACTCAAGCACATGCTTAAACATAATCGAATTATTATTGCGTTATCCGGTGCCACTGGCATTGAATATGCTGTCAGAATGCTCAAAGTTCTAAAATTGCAAGGCATTGAAACACATTTAATCATATCAAAGCCCGCTGAAATGACGCGTGAATACGAAACAGAATATCGCTCACAAGAGATCAAATCCTTAGCGCATAGCTATTATGCCAATGCGGATATTGGCGCTAAAATTGCCAGTGGTTCCTACCCAACCGATGGTATGATCATCATTCCCTCATCGACCAAAACCTTGGCTGAAATCGCTAATGGCATAGGTGATTCGTTAATCGCACGTGCTGCAGATGTCGTGCTCAAAGAGCGACGTAAACTTATCATCTGCTTAAGAGAAACCCCCTTTAGCTTAATACACATTGAAAATATGCAAAAAGCAACATTAGCAGGTGCGATTATCATGCCGCCTGTACCTGCTTTTTATCATAAACCGCAAACGCTTGATGACATCATTGATGACTTTGTTTATCGTACACTCGATGTTTTTGGGCTAAATTTACCACAAATGAAACAATGGCAAGGATAAAAGGATAAAAAACATGCATCAAAACCTTAAATATTTTTACAGTGCTTTTTTCATTACGATCATTGGTATCATTGCTGCCATCATGCTTGAGCCAACCCACAAACTCTATGCGCTTTATTTGATTTTGGTATTATCTCTTTTGGAGATTTCATTGAGTTTTGATAATGCCGTCGTTAATGCCAAAGTATTGGCAAAAATGCCTAAAAAATGGCAAAAGATATTTATCTGGATTGGTTTGCCAATTGCTGTATTTGGTATGCGCCTAATATTTCCTATCCTCTTGGTTAGTGTGACAACAAGCTTATCTTTCCTTGATGTCTTTAAGCTTGCCACTAATGATCCTGCGGCTTACCAACATGCCTTAGAGCTTGGCTTCCCTACGATTTGCGCATTTGGTGGCGGCTTTCTGATCATGGTATTTTTAAAGTTTTTCGTTGCTGAGAAACATGATCTTCACTGGATCCCTGCAATTGAAGAAAATAGATTCATTAGCCTAATTCGTCACTATCCAGGTGGCTATATTATCTTCGCATTAATTATTGGCTTTATCGTTATCTATAATGCAGATACCAATCAAGGAGGCACACTAGCGCTTGCTTTTTTAATGGGCTTAATGGTGCATGAAGCATTAGGTATTTTAAATCATGCCTTTGGTAGCAACATGACGGGCAAGGTTATGCAAAACGGTTTTATGGGCTTTTTATATCTTGAAGTATTAGATGCGTCTTTTAGTTTTGATGGTGTGATTGGCGCCTTTGCCATTTCAACGAATATTTTCATTATCATGATTGGTTTGGGTATTGGTGCAATGTATGTGCGCTCACTCACCATTTTCTTTGTTGAGCATCAAACCTTAACAAAATTTCGCTACCTTGAGCATGGTGCACATTACGCCATTGGATTTTTAGCGGTTGTGATGTTTATCAAGATCTACACTCATGTACCAGAATGGTTAACAGGAACTGTTGGTATTGGTTTAATTATCGTGGCATTTGTTCATTCAAATATTGCAAACAAACGTTCAACATAACTCTTACTTGCCTTCGACTTACGCTCAGGCAGCGTGGTCATATGATGTGAAAGGTGGAGCCCCCTATCAATGATCTTCTGGTAAATTTTTGCTCTTATTAGAATTTCGACAAATCGATAATATATGTAACTGATTATAATCACCTTGAATCAAGGCTTGTTTTTTCTTTCGACTCCAGCCTTGAATTTGCTTTTCTCGGGCATAAGCCTCATCAATTCGATCAAATTGTTCAACAAATACTAACTTTACTGGCAAACGCTTACGTGTATGATTTGCTCCTTGGCCATTTTGATGCTCCCACAGTCTAAGCTCGACATTCTTAGTGCTCCCTGTGTAATAACTTCCATCACTACATTCAAGTATATAAACAAATGCTTGCATAAGCTTAATCCTCGTTAGCTGAGCGCCAGTCGAAACCAAGCATACTGCTTCATTAACAGTGCTGCATAAAACCCCACCAAGACTTAACCCCGCTGGCTGAGCGTAAGTCAAAGTCAAATACGCTACTTCACTAACAGCGCAGCATAAAACTCGACTAAGAGCTCACCCCGTTGGCTGAGCGTAAGTCGAAGCCAAGTATACTACTTTGTTAGCAGCACTGCCCAAAGACGACATCAAGCTCGCGTACGGCTTTAACATCATCAACACGTTTTACTGGTTGCGTTAATGGCGCTGCTTTCATTTTCTCAGGATTTGTTCGTGCTAGCTCACGAATTTCAATCATCGCATTAACAAACTGATCCATTTGCTCGCGCGTTTCTGTTTCAGTTGGCTCAATCAACAAACACTCAGGCACTAACAATGGGAAATACATCGTTGGCGCATGCATATCATGATCCAAAAGCTGCTTAGCAAAATCATTGGCATTAACACCATAGGCTTTTTTCTCAGGTGCTAATGAGACAATAAACTCATGTGACGCACGACGATCAGGTAATGCAATAGTAAAGCCTGCCAACTTCAAACGTGCCATCATATAGTTGGCATTTAACGTAGCAATTTCTGAAGCTTTGGTTAAACCATTTCCACCCAATGTTTTAAGGTAAACATAAGCACGGATTAATACGCCAACATTCCCCATAAAGGCATGCATCGCACCAATGGTTTGCGGAATGGCCTCTTTACCTTTGATGCGATAGATATCACCCTCTTTAACAATGGTTGGCACTGGTAAATAAGGTAATAAGCGTTTATTCACGGCAATAGGACCACCTCCTGGTCCACCACCACCATGCGGTGTTGCAAAGGTTTTATGAACATTCATATGCATTACATCAAAGCCCATTTTGCCTGGTTTGGCTTTACCCATAATCGCATTTAGATTCGCGCCATCATAATACAAAAGCCCGCCTGCCTCATGCACAAGCTTAGCCACCTGCTCGATATCACGTTCAAATACGCCCATCGTTGATGGGTTGGTTAGCATAATCCCTGCCGTATTAGGTCCTAGGACTTTCTTTAAAGCCTCAATATCAATATCACCTGTTTTTAGTGATGTTGGAATTTCGATAACTTTGCATCCTGCCATCACCGCTGTTGCAGGGTTTGTGCCATGCGCGGCATCTGGCACAATGATTTCATTGCGATGCGCTTCATTATTAGCAATATGATACGCTCTGATCATCTGTACACCGGCAAACTCACCTTGAGCACCGGCACAAGGCACAAGTGACACAGCATCCATACCAGTGACTTCACTTAAGATTTCTTGCAACTCATAGAGCATCTCCAACAAACCCTGCTGTGTCAACTCATCTTGATAAGGATGAATATTTAATACCGATGGATTAAAGGCACACTTCAAGGCAATACGTGGGTTGTATTTCATCGTGCATGAACCCAATGGATAAAACTGCGTATCAATTGAGAAATTCTTTTGCGATAACTTGGTGAAATGACGTAAGACTTCAAGCTCACCTAATTCTGGTAATAAGGGCTTATCATCGCGCAAATGCTTTTGATCAAAATGGATAGTATCTGACACTGCCCATTTTTGTGAATTTGCTCTACGGTTTTCTGCTGATTTTTCAAAACTAACTGTCATTGATTATACCTCTGCTGCACAGGTTGCTAGAACTTTTGTTAACACATCGACATAGCGATTTAGGTCCGTCTCATTGTGCACTTCAGTGACACATACCAATAAACTATTAACCTGTTGAGCATCAAATTGCCCAAGATCATAACCTAATTGAACTTGCTCTTTAGTCGCAAGCGCCTTAGCTTCTTTGGCTGAAATCGGCAAGTCCACAACCATTTCATACATATAGTTATGCGTAGAGCGGACTTTAACACCTGGTATCTTTGATAGCTTCTCTATCAATCGATGCGTATTTTGATGCGATTGTAATGCCACTTCTTTTAAGCCAACAGCCCCCATCAGTGTCATATAAACTGTTGCCGCTGTTACAAGTAAGCCTTGATTTGAGCAAATATTTGATGTTGCCTTAGCACGTCTGATATGCTGCTCACGTGCTTGAAGTGTCAAACAAAAAGCCTCTTTACCATCAACATCGACCGTGCGCCCAACAATACGACCTGGCATTTGGCGAGATAGCTCTTCCTTTGTAGTAATAAAACCAAAGTACGGACCACCCCCACTTAAAGGTAAACCTAAACTTTGACCATCGCCACAAGCAATATCGGCACCATCTTCCTCTTCACCCCAATAGCCAGGTGCCTTTAACAAGCCTAACGTCATTGGATTGACAAGACCGATAACCATGACAGAAGACTCATGCGCCCAATCAGTTATTGCATCAAATTTAGTAATCTGACCATAGAAGTTAACCTGTGGCACGATAACAGCAGCATAATCACCCACTTCAATCTCAGGTAAATCATCAATTTCAGTTTTACCAACACTTGGATTTGGCGTTAAAAACTCAAGCTCAACCCCTTGAGCATGTGTCATTGACTTAATGACATCAACATACTGCGGAAAAATTGCATCCGTGATAAGCACTTTCTTACTTTTGATTTTCTTATTGGCACGCACTGCCATCAATACGCTTTCAGCTAATGCTGTGGCGCCATCATACATCGAGGCATTAGAGATATCCATCCCTGTTAATGAAGCAATCATTGTTTGATATTCATAGATCACTTGCAATGTCCCTTGTGAGGCCTCTGCCTGATATGGGGTATATGAAGTATAAAACTCACCACGACTAATCACATCCGTGACAATTGCTGGCGTGTAATGCTGATAAGCACCCGCACCAATAAAGTTGGTTTGTGGAATATTTTTAGCACACTTGTCATTAAACAAGCGATGCATTTGGCATTCATTTAAACCATCTGCCAAATTTAAATGGCTTTTACTTTTGATCGACTGGGGAATCTCATCAAACAAGTCTTCAACTTTTTTTGCTCCAATCGTATAAAGCATCATATCAATGTCACGCTCGGTATGCGGTACAAAAGGCATATAGGCTCCTTATATCATGATAAAAAATAAGTTGTACTACTTATCACCTCGCCCCTTGTGGGAGAGGTCGTGCAGCATTAAGCTGCACGGGTGAGGGGTAATCAAAGTTCAACTTATTTTTTCATTGTTACTATGTATTATCTTACTTACAAGGGCGTATTCAATACGCCCCTACTTACACTTAAAAAGTTATCATCGTATTTTATCATTACAAACAAAAACGCCCGATGTCATCACAGCTCATCGGGCGTCTCTTTATATGCCAAACTTAAGCATCAAGCTCATCTGCATATTCTTCTGCAGATAATAAATCATCTAACTCGGTTGGGTCATCCATTTTAATTTTGAATAACCAACCCTCATCATAGCACCCCTCATTAACCATTGATGGTGAGTCAACCAGTGCCTCATTGACTTCAACAATTGTCCCTGATACTGGTGCATAAACATCCGATGCAGCTTTAACTGATTCAACAACACAAACATCGTCGCCGGCTTTTACTTCATCATCTAACTCAGGCAACTCAATAAACACAAGCTCACCCGCACTTGATTGCGCAAAGTCATCAATCCCACAAACGGCAATATCACCCTCAACACGCACCCACTCATGTGACTTGCTGTAGCGACATTCTTCTCTTATTTCTGCCATTTTTTTCTCCTTAGGTTTTATATGTCATTCATTAAGATATTAATTTTCAGTCACTGCCTTTTGGCATTCTTTATATACTTTTTCGCCTTTGCGTACAAAAGGAAACTGCACGATTTTAGCCGGTACTTGTTTATTGCGGATTTCAACAAACACATTCTCAGCATCTTTAGGAATACGGGCAAGCGCTATACTTTCAGATAGCGTTGGTGAGAAAGTACCACTGGTGATAACCCCTGTTTTACTACTTCCTTTAATCACAACTTTTTGACCATGACGCAGTACACCGCGATCCAAAAGCACTAAACCGACAAGCTTGCTATCAATTGCAGGTTTTTTATTTAATAACGCCTCTTTACCGACAAAGTCTCGATCATCAGTTAATGATACTGTCCACATTAACGCTGACTCAATTGGTGTTGTCGTTTGATCCATATCTTGGGAGTAAAGATTCATCCCAGCTTCTAAGCGCAACGTATCGCGTGAAGCTAAACCACAAGGAGTAACATCCTCTTCAATCAACTTATCCCAAAATACAGCTACCTCATCTGCAGGCAGTGAGATTTCATAGCCATCTTCACCGGTATAACCAGTGCGCGCAATCATCCACTCACCATTTTTATGCATGGTAAATGGTTTTAGGTTTTTCACCTCTTCTGTAGCTAAGTTTGCTAATGCAACATCAGCTTTTTGACGCGCCTCGGGCCCTTGCACGGCAATAATTGCCAAATCATCGCGCACATTAATCTTTACATCAAAGTTACTTTTATGTTTATTCATCCACTGAACATCTGTTGTACGATTACCCGCATTAATCACCAAACGAATAAAGTCATCACTAAAATGATACGCGATAAGATCATCAACAATCCCCGCTTCTTCATTGAGCATGCAAGAATACAATGCCTTACCTTCTGGTATTTTATTAATATCATTGGCTAATAAAAATCGAATAAAGTGCTTTGCGTCCTTGCCAATAATATCAACCGTTAACATGTGACTAACATCAAACATGCCGGCACTTTTTCGTACTGCATGATGCTCTTCAATCACGCCTTGATATTGAATAGGCATCTCCCAGCTAGCAAAGTCAACCATTCGTGCATTGTGTTGTAAATGCTTTTCATATAAAGGTGTTCTTAATCCCATGATAACCTCGCGTGGCTTAATCCTCGTATGTTGAGGGCTCATTATAGCTAAAAGAAAATAGTGAATAAATCGCTAATTGGCAGAAATTTACAGAATTTAAATCTCCCTCACCCGTTTCTTCATATTGTTTACTTCACTGGGTAAATACGCTAAGGTAGCCATCAATTTACTATAAATATATTTTACTTTACGATGATTCACTGGTTTCCAGGGCATATGCACAAGGCAACTAAAGAGCTGATGAAGCTTATGCCACAAATTGATATTGCAATTGAAGTTGTTGACGCGCGCGCGCCTGAGGCAAGTGCTAATCCGGTATTGCATGAAGCAGCCAAAAGCAAACCGATTATTAAGATTCTCTCTAAATCTGATCTTGCTGATCCCAAAGTCACCAAACAATGGCTTCAATTTTATAATGGTAAGGCAATTGCCTTGGATATTGCACGCGATAAAAAAAGCGCACAGAAAATCATTCAATTATGTAAAAAACAGCTACCCAATCGCGGTACGCTTTTAAAGCCAATACGCGCAGTTATTTTTGGTATTCCTAATGTTGGTAAATCAACACTTATTAACAGTCTTGCCAAGCGCAAAATCGCACAAACGGGCAATGAGCCTGCCGTTACTAAAAGGCAGCAAAAAATTGAAATTGAGAAACATTTTTATCTGAATGACACACCAGGAATTATGTTTCCAAGCCCTAAGGATGAAGGGTGTGGCTTTAAGCTTGCTGCCATTGGTTCGATTCGTGATACCGCCATGGATTACCCAACAACCGCTTATTTTATGCTGCAACTATTAAAAGAAGATTACTCTGGGGTATTAAGTTCTCGTTATAAAATTACTGAAGACTCAGAAGATTTAGAAAAAATGCTTATGGCAGTTGGTAAGACACTAGGGCAGCAGCATATGCATCATATTGCCGAGAAACTTATCCAAGATTTTCGCCAAGGCAGAATAGGTAAAATAAGCTTAGAAACACCTGAGAATTATTTGAAATTTCAGGTGGCTGAAGAAACTAAAGACAATAGCTAACGTCGTTCATATTATGCGAACGGTATTCCCAACTTGATAAGTTGAAGCGATGCACTGAGCATCAGTCGAAGTGGGTACACTTTGGAAAATCACACGCTCATAGCGGCTTTGACTTATGCTTAGCCAAC
>NZ_JBXTEF010000019.1:0-29925 GCF_057495195.1 Cysteiniphilum sp.
GTTGCTCTGTTTATTCTAGCAATAACACACTACATCAATATTAAATTTAAATTGACACAGTTTTATGAACACTCCCATATTGAAGCGCTATGAAAAGTACAGATCGTTTACTTTTTGTTGGCATACTAATTATTGCATTTGTGCTAGGTTTTTTCTGTATTAACCCGAGTTATCAAAATTATTCAGATATTATTACATTCTTATCTATTATGATTGGGTTTAAAATTACTGCTTTAGCTATTTTATTTACTTCACCTTTAAAAAAGATGCTATATGATCGTAGAATTAAAGTTTATCAAACGGAACTTCACAGGCTGCGAGATTTTTATCGTCACTCACTCCACTGGGAAGTGTTTTGTGTTATCTTATTATTTATAATTCCAAATCATATATTTACAATCACTCTGTTGGGAATAGAAATTGAAATTGGAAAATACCTTTTGGTTTTTCCAATAGTCACAGGAACAGCTTTTTGCTTTTATAGAATTTACCAAGAGCTATTAACGATTTTTGTATACCCAACGAATGATTAAAATTTTCAATGCTACTTTTCGTGGGAATATCGTACTTTATTGATCACAAATCCTTAATATGACGAAGCACATTGCTATATTCTAAAATCAGTCGATCTTGAGTGATTAAGCTTATGCCTTCGACAGCCGATTGAGCGATTAAAGCACGATCAAATGGATCCTTGTGGATATTGAGTGTTAACGTGCGTAACCAATTGGCATGATCAGCTAGAAAAGGTAAAGATTGTAATCCGGATTCTTCAAGATGATTAGTAAAATCAGGAACAACTTTGAGTTTGCCAATAGACTCCTTAATGGCGATTTCAAAGATGCTCATTGCACTGAAAAAGATATCATTATCAGTATTTTCAATGATTTTAGTCAATTTGGCTGAGAGTTTTTGAGGTTCATATAATAGCCAAATTAAATAATGAGTATCGAGTAAATACATTTATTCACCATAAAAGAGTTGGTCAATAGCATCATTGGGCGCATCAAAATCTTCAGCCATGTAATATGCTGTGTTAGAGAGTTTTCCAATAACGCGTTTTTTCTTTGCCACAGGAATAATTTTAGCGACTAATTTTTTGTCGCGTGTAATTAAAATTTCTTCACCAGAGGTCAATACTAAATTAATCAGCTTGGGGAAGTTTTGTTTGGCATCGCCAATACCATAAATATGATGCATAAGACCTCGCTAAATTAAGTTATCCATTTGATCTTTTGCTAATATAGTTGAATATTCCCTGCTTGTCCAAGTGTTTGTTATTTAATGCCTAAAATGCCTAATGCCAGTAAACACCATAGCTATACCATGCTCGTTAGCAGCGTCTATGACCTCTTGATCGCGCATGGAGCTACCTGGTTGGATAATAGCACTTACCCCTGATTTGGCAGCGGCATCTATGCCATCACGAAACGGGAAGAAGGCATCTGATGCCATCACTGAATGCTCGATGCTTAAGTTAGCATCATGCGCTTTTTCAATGGCAATCTTAGAGCTAAATACGCGACTCATTTGGCCAGCACCGATGCCAACCGTCATATTGCTTTTTGCATACACAATTGCATTTGATTTGACAAATTTAACGACTTTCCAAGCAAATAACAGGTCTTGTAACTGTTCATCAGTCGGCGCTTTATGAGTGACGATCTTTAATTCATTTTGATCTAGCTGATAAATGTCTTTATCTTGGACTAACAATCCACCTTCAATTTTCTTCAATTCAAGCTCAGCAACATTTGGCTTTTGATCATAACCACAAGCCAACACACGCACATTGGGCTTAGCTGAGAGTGCTTTAAGTGCCAAGTCATCCACTTCAGGGGCAATAATAACTTCAACAAATTGTTGGTTAATGATCGTTTGTGCAGTTGTTGCATCAAGCTTTTGATTAAAGGCAATAATGCCACCAAAGGCTGAGGTTGGATCGGTTTGAAAGGCTTTTTGATAGGCTTCGGTTAATGAGCTTGCCACTGCAACACCACAAGGATTAGCGTGTTTAACAATAACACAAGCAGGTAAGTCAAAGCTTTTGACACACTGTAAAGCGGCATCAGTATCAGCAATATTATTATAAGATAATGCTTTGCCTTGTAATTGTGTTGCTTGTGCTACTGACGCATTAGGATAGTCAGGCTCAATATATAAGGCAGCTTGCTGGTGTGGGTTCTCACCATAGCGCATCACTTCGGCTTTGTTAAACTGCAGATTGATTGTATTTGGAAAGCTCTGTTCTTTCTCACCAGTTGTTGGGTTTAATGTGCTCAAATGATTAGCAATCATGCCATCGTATTGGGCGGTGTGTTCAAAGACCTTACATGCTAAATTAAAACGTGTCGCAAAGTCTAAAGCACCATGATTGTCATTGAGCTTTTGTGTAATGTCGCTATAGTCATTAGGATCACAAATAACGGTAACATCTTGATGATTTTTTGCCGCTGAGCGCAACATTGTCGGACCACCAATATCAATGTTCTCGATCGTTTCGCTGAAACTGACATTCGGTTTTTCAATCGTTTGTTTAAATGGATATAAATTGACAACAACTAAATCAATATTTGGAATATCATGTTGCTGCATAACCGCTTGATCGATATCGCGTCTGCCAAGCAGTCCACCATGGATTTTAGGGTGCAGCGTTTTGACACGTCCATCCATCATCTCAGGAAAGCCCGTGTAATCAGACACTTCAATCACGGGAATATTGGCATCTGCTAATAGCTTGGCAGTGCCGCCGGTTGATAATATTTCAATATTGAGTTTTTGCAGTTGCTTGGCAAAGTCAACAATCCCTGTTTTGTCAGAAACACTAAGCAAAGCGCGTTTAATTGATCTCACGAGATTTCGCTCCAAAAGAGTACGTTAAAAGCGAAGTGATTGTATATCAGATAAGCGGTATAGATCAACCTTGCTCGTTCATCCAGGTCTCTAAAATAACACAAGCGGCAAATGCGTCGACTTTAAGGTGTCGATTTGATTTGTTTTGTACTTCCTCTAGACGCCAACGCGCCTCACGCGTTGAGAAAGTCTCTGAGATTAAATGCACGGGCTTTTGATATCTAAGCTCAATCTTTTGCGCAAATACACGTGCTTCTTCAGTAATCTTGGTTTCTTGATCTTTAGCATCAATCGGAAGCCCTACAATAATATCACTAGGGCGCCATTGTTTAATAATCTTATCAAGCTCATGCCATTCAGGCTCGCCTTGTTTCGCGGCAATGGTTGCAATTGGTGTAGCCGTTTTGGTGATCATCTGCCCACTGGCAATTCCTATGCGTGACTTGCCATAATCAAGGCCGATTAATTTAAGCATGACCAAACCTCATAAAGCCGATGATACCTTTGTCATTCTCTTCACGCATAACGATAACAGGGTGTTCAAAGGCATTAACTTGCAAATTAGGCATGGCAATTAAAGATTGCTTTGTTAAGCTATATGGCATGTTTGATTTATTTAAGTGTTTGTTTATTAGCGATGATTTTAATCAAAGTTGCTGTTGGAGTCATATTAAATGACCAAAAAAATCAAGTTTTTTTAACTAAGCGCAAATCAACTCAGGATTTAGCCGGACTTTGGGAGTTTCCAGGCGGCAAACTTGAAGCTCAAGAGTTACCACATAATGCACTTAAGCGCGAGCTTAAAGAGGAAGTTGGCATTGATGTCACAAAGTGTGAAACATTGTTGGTTAAGACACATCACTATCAACATAAATCCGTTGAGCTTCGCTGTTTTGTGATTACGCAATATCAAGGAGAAATTGCACCTCAAGAAGGGCAAGAGGGGAAATGGGTAAATATTGATAAGCTCCATGCCGAAATAATGCCCGAAGCAAATCAAGAGATTATTGAGACACTCAAGCAATATTTATTGACTTTTACCACGCAAATTAATTGACCAGATATCGGTAACAATATCATTTTCTGTAATATAAAACTGATCAAATAAATTAATGGTTGGATCGCAATGTGGTACCACCATTTCAATGATGTCTCCAAGCTTAGGCAGCACTTTGCCAGTAACTTTGCCATGCTCATCACCAAAGTAGTCCCAGTCATAATAAAGATCATCATGACTAATAATCTGTGGCTTGGTAGGATCTTTATAGAGTGCTTTAAGTCCGGCATCAACAGTGACATGTGTCTCATGATTTGCACTGATGACTGTGCTTAAAAGCGTCATTGCTGGCAGGAAACTATTGATTGATTCGATATCAAAATACTCTTTATCCATTACGGTATATGAGCCTGGTTGAATTTCCGTGACCGATTGAACATTACAATCTATGTCATAAGTACCCGTACCGGATCCGGTTTGGATAAGGTTTTTACGTCCTGTTTGTGCTTCAATTTGCGCTTTAATCTCACCGGCTTTTTTAAGCAGTAATGAAGAAGCCTCTTGGCGTTTGTTATAGTCAGTGATATGTTGAAAATGACCTGCATAGCATTGAATGCCTTTTAAATTCAGGTGTGATAACTCATTGATGTGTCGTGCCAATGCGATAGCATGCTCAAAAGAAACACCTGTGCGCCCAATGCCGGCATCGATATCAACGATAATATTCATACTTTGCTTTAAGTGATTTAAAGCTAATTGGTTTAAATGCTCGGCATTTGTAAATGAATCACACACAACCATAGTGTCTGGCGCCAGTTGGCACACCTTGCTCAGCATATTAAGTTTATTATCTGTAACAACAGGGGAGGTGATCAAAATACCCGTAATGCCATGCTCAGCCAAAACAAGTGCTTCACTAACCTTGGTTGCACATATGCCAATGGCACCTTGTTGTTTTTGCAATTTGGCAATTTCAGTACATTTATGCGTTTTGGCGTGAGGGCGCACGGACCTGTGATGTTTAAGCGCAAAAGCTTGCATATCATTGATGTTTTGCAGAAGTTTATCTTTATCAATCACAAGGCAGGGGGTGTTTAGTGTTGATTTATGTTGTCCAATCATAATTTAATCCATCTTTTACATTATTTAATCGAATTAGTAAGCAAATAATCTTCCAAATCGCCACGAATGTCATTCTCAGAAATGGCAAAATCACAAGCTGAAGCGCTTGCCTTATGAACGCTGTTTTTATCTTTGGTGATCAATGGATGCCAATCAGGTAGAGCTTTACCATGATAACGGCGCTTATAGGCACAAGTCTCAGGTAACCAATGTTGGGCATGTTTTAGGTGATATAAATCCAGTTGCAAACAATCAGGTACAAGTTGTTTGCGCTTGGGGTAGTTTGTGCATTGACAGGTGCTGCAATCTAAAAGTTTGCAGGCAACTTTGGTGTAATAGATCTCATCGGTTTCATCATCTTGCAGTTTATGTAGACAACATAAACCACAGCCATCGCAAAGCGCTTCCCATTCAGCGTCGTTTAATGCTTTTAATGGATATAAGTGCCAGAAATGATCACGTAAAGACTTAGAAGACATAGTTTTTTAGTTTTTAGTGTGTACGTTCAACAGCAATATGCGCTAGTGCAATCAGTGCATTTTTATATTCAGATTCAGTCAGTATATCTAGCGAGTCAATCGCTGATTGAGCGGCTTGTTGCGCTTTGCTAACAGCATACTCAATCGCACCACTGTGTTTGATAATGTCAATAATCTTTGCCATCTCAGGATGGTGGCCTTGCTCAATCGCTTGACGAATAAGTATTTGATCTTGAGTTTGTGCATTTTTCAGTGCATAAATCACAGGCAATGTTGTTTTGCCCTCAGCTAAATCATCACCAATGTTTTTGCCAAGTGTCTCACTATCGGCAATATAATCAAGGACATCATCTGCAATCTGGAATGCATTACCAAGATGCACACCGTATTGATGTAATGCTTCTTGCTCACTATTATTGGCACCTGCTAGAGCACTGGCAACATCACAAGCCGCTTCAAATAGTTTTGCGGTTTTGCAATAAATAACTTGCATATATTGCTCTTCAGTAATATCCGGATTGTTGCAGTTTAACAGCTGCAATACTTCTCCTTCAGCGATTTTATTGGTGGCATCTGCTAAGATCTGCATAATTTTCATTTGATTTAACTCAACCATCATCTGAAAGGCACGCGAGTAAAGAAAATCACCGGTTAGAACTGAAGCAGCATTGCCAAAGACATTATTGGCAGTCTCTTTGCCACGACGCAACTCAGATTCATCAACTACATCATCATGTAACAGGGTTGCTGTGTGAATAAATTCAATAATAGCTGCGGCTTTAGTATGCTCTTGCCTTTTGTAACCAAGGGCGCGAGCGACAAGCATTAGTAGCAATGGGCGCAAACGTTTACCACCGCTATGGATAATGTATTGGCTAATTTGATTAATTAAAACGACATCGGAACTTAATTGGTCAATGATGACCTGATTATTGTTGCTGATGTCATCTGTTGATAACTGTTGAATTTGCTTAAGTGTTAACATTTTTATGATTTGATCTTCAAGTAAGTCGTTGAGGATAATTGTCATTGCTTTTAAGGTCAAGCGGATTACTGGAACTTGCGATGTAAAAAACTACCAAGAATGACGGTAAAAATAAGCGATAAAATAAAAGTGCCAACGATGGAGAACCAATGCATAGTGACAAAAATGCTTAGTATTTTGTGGGCAAAAACCGTCAAAATGGCACTTGGCGCAATTAGACGCAAGCTTAAGTTATAGAGTGCAGAGAGTTTGATTTTTGTTGCTTTATGTAATTGGTAACTTAATTTCTGCGCATCGCAAATCCAACCGAAAATAAGAATCTCAAGATAAGCAATAAAAAGGATAAGGCTAATGATAAGCTCAGATTGAATGATGTCGTGTACCTTGTCTGCTAATAGGTGTTGATAGATGATTGAAGCAGCTAAAAGCAAGATAAAAAACGGCAGATAAACATACCACTTATGCTTTGTGATTGAAGTGTTTAAGCCTTTAAAGGTTTGGCACAGCAAGATAGCGGTTGTTAGTAAGCAGAAGAAGAACATGCCAAAGGCTAATAAGTTGAGTGTATAGGCATATTGAAAACCTAATACATCAGAAGCGGATCGACTGCTATTGGTATATAAGCTTTGCATCAACATAATGATGATTACGGTTATAATGCTGCCAATGACAAACGACCAGCTAAAGCGTCGAATAGAGCATTGCGCATTGAAATACGTGCCGAGTACCGAGTTAACCCCTAAGCCAATGAGTCCTGAAAAGAGCGAAAGGCTTAATGCTGACTCCCAGACATCTATTGATGCCAGTAAATGAAAATTAGGTGTGAAAAAAGCACTCGTTGTCAAGCTAGTGTTAAAGGTTACTGCATTCATGATAAATAGCCCAATTAAACAGGCAAGACCAAGGGTGGCAAAGGCTGAGCTTAATTTCAAAAAACGCTCGCGTGCTTGTGAGAAGCCAATAATGATCACAATAATGGCGCTAAAAATAATACCAATCAGTAAAGTATAGTTATCAATAAGATGCAGAGTTTTCTCCGCTGAATGCGTCGTATACCAAAAGCTGGTATAGACAAGACTTGAGCTTGTCACAGATATACGTGCGATCACCATAATTAGTAAAATCGCTGCAAGCACCATTGATAAGAGACCAATAAAGCGTAAGCGCTGTGAACGTGCAGCAAAATGCAGACTCCCTGTAAGCGGCTTTTTACTTAAGAATCCAGAGATGGTTTCAGAGACAAAAAGTGGCATGCTAATTAGTATCAGCATAACTGCATACGCAAAAACAAAGGCAATATTATTGAATGCTTTTGGATAGCTACTGATCTGCCAATAGACAAACACGCCAATACTAGCAGCGACAATGCTTAAAGCGTAGAGTGCTGAACGTATCGTTGTAGTTGGGTTCATATTAATTCCAGTCATTAGAAAATAAGCTTATGATAACAATAACATTTTGCTTGTCATCTAAAACCGTGCAATATTTAGCGCTATACTGTTTACATAACACTTAAGGGAGGTTTATTGCGATGACCAATTTGCTTTATAGTAAACGTTATTCATTGATCAATGCATTAAAGGCAGTTGTTGCTAGTGCTATTGCTTATTTGGTGGGGCACTTATTGGGTGAGTGGCTTAATATTTCTCAGATGTATGCATGGATCGTGATTACTGTTCTGGTGGTCATGTCAAGTCAGCCAAACTTAGGGGGAGCATTAGAAAAAGCCAAAATGCGCTTTTTAGGAACATTAATTGGATCATTATGTGCGATTATTATCATTTTAGTCTTTCCACAAATGTGGATTACTCAGTTCATATTAGGGCTAGCCATTATTGCAATCGGTGTCTTTACGGCAACAAACTCTACTAAATACACCTATACTGGCGTTTTGGGTTCAGTTACGGTTGCAATTATTTTGTTTAGTAGTGATGTCAGTTTAGCCACAGCTTGTTATCGTACACTTGAAGTGCTGATTGGCATTACCATTGCGATTATGGTTAACCGCTACTTTTTTCCTATTCATGCTTATAAACGCATTAATCAGTCCTTTTGTGATACCGTTAATTGTATTGCTTCATTAAATAATCGACTTTTTGCTGGAGGTGACTATGATGATGTTTTGGTTGAAATCTTTAGTCATTTTTCAAAGCAAATCGCATTACAAAAGGAAATAATACATGAGAAACCAAATATGGATCTTAAGGTATTAAAAGCGATAACGCGCCATTTGCGACAGTTATATCGCTATACCAGTGTTGTCTATGATTATATTGAAACCTATCCTGAAAAACGTGAGAAATTTCAGCAAAACCCAGCGTTTAAGGCGTTATATGATGAGATAAATCATGCTTTTAACGTTATGAGTGTCAGTTTTAAAAAGAGTGTTTTTAATCAGGACGAGTATCAACAAATCATTACTAAGTTAGAAGGATTGCTTGAAGCGTTTAGTCAGTCAATGAGTATTCAGAATGAGTTGCGTCATGCCAGTGTTGTGATGTTCTCATTTAAAAAGCTTATTGATACAGTGCAGATGATTGAAGAGAATCAAAATGTTCTTAGTGAAAAACGCTATTAATCAGTAGTGCATAGATAAAACAGCTAACACAGAAAAAAACAAAACCGCAGATAACGGCGTTAAGATACCGATCCTTTTTGGTGAGTGACTGACCTTTTTTTATATTTAGTCGAAATAAAGCGCGCGCAGCAAGCCAAGTAATAACCGTTGAGGCTAATAATGAAATTAAAAAGCTAATGAGCATATGATTCCTTAGGCTTTTGATGAACATAGAAATTTAAGGTGATTTACATGAGTGCGTAACTCCAGTTATTAAATCATTCTTCTTTTATATTTGCTTGCCATAAACATAATAATTGCCGCGACGAGCGCAAACAAGCCAATTTTTAAAAATGAATCGCAATATATGGCTAATGATTGTGATTTGATGATTTTTCCTTCAGGTAATGCCATCATTGATGCAACATAACCACTTAACAAGTTACCAATTGATAAGAAGACAAACCACATACCCATTACAAAGCCTGAAATGCTTGCCGGAACAAGCTCTGCAACCATAGCTACTCCTAATGCTGAGATCATAAGTTCGCCTGCAGATTGTAGAAAATAGCTAAGCACAAGCCACCAAGAGGAAACAATCGAATTGGCATTAGCAAAATATTTAGCAATAAACAATACAAGAAAAGCTAAAGCACATAATAGCATGCCAGTAGCAAATTTATTATAAATACTAAAATTAACACCATTTTGTTTTATTTTCACGTAGAAGTAAGACAAGAATGGGCTAATAACAACAATCCAGAATGGATTAAGTGATTGAAAGCTTTGTGGTTGAAGGTTAAAGCCAAGAAGGATGTGAGTCACATTATTAATGGCAAAGAAATTTAGCGAAGTTTGCATTTGTCCGTATAAAATTTGAAAAATAATTGCCTCAGACATTAGTATAACAGCTAGTAGCATTCTTGTTTTTGCTTTGCCGGATTGTTTAATCGTGATACTTAAATACCAGCTGATGACAAAGACGGCCATGCCCCAGAGTACAATTTGCGCAAAAATAACATTCTTTAATAAGAAAGATACGATAAATGTGCTAACGATAATGCCTATTATAACAATAGACAATGCCACTAAGTTAACTGGGTTGGCACCTGCCTCTGTAGAGATATGTTTAAGACCAATACGTGAAAAAGAGAAGGAAAAAAGTGCAAGGAGAATACCGATGGAACTTCCTAAAAACGAATAGCTAAAGCCAAATTTAGCGCTAATAATTGGAGACAAAAACATCCCAAGTACACTACCAATATTAATAGCCATGTAAAAAAGTGTAAATGCATTATGAATTAATTCAGGCTGATCTTTATCGTAGCATTTTGCCAGGAGACTTGAAGGATTGGATTTAAAAAGACCAGTACCGATACAAACAAGACTCATTGCAAAATAGACGGTATTGATAGTGCCAAATCCTAGCAATAAATAGCCGGATAACAAGGTTAATAGGCCTAGTGTAATGGTGCGCTTAGCGCCGAGTATCTTATCGCCAATATAGCCACCTAATGAGATAAATGAGTAGATGAGTGCAGAGTAAGAGCCAAATAAGACAAAGGAATTAATCTCGGAAAGTCCAAGCTCTTTAACAAAGAAAACGGCTAGAATTGAAATTACAGAGCTGTAACCAAATCGCTCCCATATTTCGAGCATAAAAATGATGTAAAAGGCTTTGGGATGTTTGAACTGAGTTGTTGTCATATTATAATTGCGTTGTAATTAATCAAGGGTTGGCAGTATACCTAGAGTTCTGGTAATGTAAAATCAAAACATAGACTTACTTGCCTTAAGTATTTAAGCTTTTATAATTTTCAAGGTCTAATTTACTGAATAGTTACCATAAATGTGTAACCTAGCTTAGAGAGTAATACAACTTAGCACCAATCCCACCATGTTGTTTAAGAAGATCAGCGGCTTTTCCTGTGACAAACTCAATGCTGGCACCACCGGCAACAGCGTCAACTATGAGCTCATCAAACTGCTTTGAATCAATAGGATATGGTAATATAAGTTTTTTGACGTTGTGATTTGCTAATGCGCGTTTAACATCTTGAGCTTCAATGATGGCAGGTCCTCGGCGGTTATGACGAGAGATTAGCTCTTCAACTGCTTCAAGATCATGTTCAGCTTCATAAGCTTCCATGGTAGGTAGCAGATCTTTTGCAATGTCATGTGCATTTGTTTTGTGATCAATAGACTCAATAGCAACCACTGCATCTTGTACACTATGATGTAGTGCATTAACGATCGCGTGTGCTTGCCGATGATTGCCACCGAAGATGATACGTTCACAATCATCATCTTCTGCAAAATAGTGATTGATTGCATCAGCAACTTCTTTGGTAAAGCGTCTTTCTAGCTCAGGCGTCATTTGTAAGTTAGTAATAGCCGCTTCTTTTTGACCAAATTGTTGTGCAAGTTTAGGTTCCACTTCAATTGAAAATTCATGGTTGGCACGTGTTAAGAATATTTCAATAAAACGTACATTATGTCCGGAAGGAATAACGATTAGATATTTTTTATACTGATCAATAGCAAAAAGCAGCTGCTTAATTTGTGGTATCCCATAATATAGTTTGGTCTGTGTAGGAATGGGCAAGGGTAACTCAATCACGTCATTGTGATCAGAGAATAAAGCAACTGATCTGCCACTAATGTTGCGAGGCTCAAGACTTTGCATGATCATTTCCTCGGTATTAGCCCATTTTGACTGGACACAATAACGCTTTAATTTATCAGCGGGGAGGGTGTCCATTAATTGTTTGTCTTCATTTTTAAGCTCAATTTGCCAAGCAGGCGTTGCCTTTTGATTATTTTGATCTCTAGGGTCAATATTGACGTAGGCGGAAAGTATTGGTGTTTCTTTATAATCATGAGTGGCGATAAAGTTTTTCAGTGTATGTAATACATTGTTAAGTTTTGATTTCATAATATCCATATCCTTTTTTGGTTAAATGCAAATGTGAGTATAGCAGCAGATGAAGTGCTGTGAATGAAAAAGTAAAAAAATTAGATTAACGAACATATTGAGTAATATTAATCATCTGATCATTTTGAATCTGCTTGGCATTGTGGCGCATGAATTGGAATGACGCATTTTAGGGAAGGTGCGCAATCTCAGTCATAAATAGTTTTAATATAGCTATAAGCTAAGCAAATTTCCCTCAATCACAATATTAGGATACATTTTGCTCAGTAAAAGGTTTTTTCTTACCAAAATACAACAGGAGCAAACATGAAATCTAATCTGAAACATCTCTCATCATTATTTGCATTAGCCCTTATTGGCTGTGGTGGTGGAGGTTCATCAGGTGGTGATAGTCCAGCACCATCGCCAGTCAAGGCACAACTAAAAGCACAAGAAGCCATTAAAGCACCTGAGGTGATTCAATCTGGTAAAACAAGTGTTCTGTCTTATACCGTTACTAATCCTAGTGTTGAACAGATGAAGCTTGGCGCTATTGGCAAGACGACGAGTAATACAGCTGTTGAAATTAAAGGTTTTGAGACACCTGAAACAGGTGGGGTCAAGCTGACTTATGATTTGAGCTTACCACAAAATACGTGCTTTGATGATAAAGGACAAGGTCAAGTGCTACAAGCAGGCGATCAATGTAATATTGCATTTCTAGCAAAATTAGATGATCAAGTCGATCATGAGACCGATAAACATTTAACCCTATCAGTAAAAACATCCGATAACGCAGAAGATCTAAATATTCAGAAAGTGTTAAAGTTTGTACCTCAAAATGATTCACGCTTAATTGATTTATCACAATCGACAAAAACAAGTGATTATCTTAAGCCAGGTTCAAAGATAACAATTGATGTGCATAATAATTCATCAGTAACAATTAATGCACTGGATATCCAATTACCGCAGTGGTTAAAAGATATTGCTTTAAATCTATCTTCTCAGCAAATAGATGAATTGCATAGTGGAGAGGATTTCAGTGTCACTTTTGATTTAGCTATCGATCAAAAAACGATAGATACATTAAAAGCACATCAAGATGATACGATTGATATCATTATTGAGGCAGCTAATGCCAAAGAGAATCACGTGATTGATATGAAAGTTTCAACGTCAATTGTAAAGAGCAATGATGTCACATTTGAATCACCTGAAATACACACTGTAACATATACTAATGATACGGATGTTAATTTACAGATGGGTGTTTTTACATTTGATAATATTGCTGATAATAGTGTGATGATTGAAAATAATAACTGTCAACAAACACTGGCCGCTCACGCATCATGTGATATCACCTTAAAGGCGAGTGATAATGCGCATGTTGATGACTATGCAAAATCTGCATATATGACGCTTCACTATGCTACAGATAGTGGTGTTGAGTTAAGTGCTCAAAATATGATAATCATCGACTCAGTTAATGTTGCCATTGAAGAGGATGTGCAGGCAAAACAAGGTGAGAGTTTTGAGATTAATGTGACAAATAATGGACCATTTAGTGCCTATTTGCCGGAGATGTCTTATTTCACTATTACACAGCAAAATCAAAATGTGGCAGGTTTAACGATCGATCCTGCATCGAGTTGCTTTAACACAACACTTGTCGCAGGTGATTCATGTCAAGTGAAGATAAACACAACAGAAGATGTGATGCCAGGTGGATATATTTTGCATATTGACCAAGCAAACAATATGGCGTCATCAGTGAGTGAGTCGTTTTATATCAAATCTTTAGATGTTAGTCTTATTGTTGAAGCGGATGAAGGTTCGTCACAGTCAAATATGGGGGCTGTCAAGTTGACCAATAATGGTGAAATAAAGATCGATAATATAACGCTTGATCGAAATGCCTTGCCTGAGAATGTAATGCTATACAATGGTGCTAATGGAACCTCAAGCTATGGGACAACATGGTGTACAGCAGAGCTTTGCCCAAATTACTGTGAGGTAAATGATGGCATAATAAACTTGGCAAAAGGCAAATCCTGTTCCTTGTATATGTATAGCCCAAATGATGTGGATATAAATCAATCTAAGCTTACCGTTAATGCACTAGGTCAAACATATGATTTTAATCTCACAAAATATAAAGCCTTATATGTTGAAATGCCAGATATGTCGAAATACTATGAGCTTTATCATATGAACAATAATGGCGTTAATTCTGATAATATTAAAAAATATTTACGCTCAGGTCAAATTGATCAATTATATTGGTTAGAGAATGACTCTGATCATAATACACTTGCTGTGATAACTGAAGATGGGTCTCCTTGGGAGAGACAAAAGCATTTCGAGTTATTAAAAAATATTAGTGGGACTTGGGTTAACCTAAATTTCCCAGACAATAAATATAACTACCTTGGTGTTAGAGCAATAACAAGTGATCAAGGTGACATTCATGTGTTTGTATCAGACAAATCATTTAGCAAGCTTATTATGCTAGTTGGCAAGCTTGAAGATTCAACTTATGCATGGCATGAAGTTTTTTCGATAGATGAAGCGGTAGAATCGATAGATGATATACATGTTTGGTTAGACCAATATAATAACCATTATATGGTGGATCATAAAAATAATGCATTTACTAAGATTGATGCGTTAGGAGGGATGGCGCCGCTATACTTATCTGAAACGCCTTTAGAGCAAAGCCTTTATTTTAAGCATGATGACTATTTGGCTGTTATAGATACTGAGAAAATGGATTCATCACAACATCGTATTAGCTTAGTTAATTATCAAACGCAGCCAGCAGAATATGAAGGAGACCAGATAATTAATCATCCTGCCGCATCTTATTTGTTTCCAAACTATTACAAGACAATCGACTCAGTGCAAGTGATTCCAGAGAGTATGTCTTTTTATGCCTTAGTTGATGCTGGACATATGCATAAAACACTTGCTCAATGCGATATTGACTATGATTATGGACATTTCGGTGATGAGATGCATTGCCACGAGTTAACTGATATCCCAGCAACAGCAGTGACGGCTAATGAACTAAAAGTTATTGATAACTCAGTCTGGCTCATTGGCGAGAAGATTAAAAAAGGTAGTTCAGATGACAATCAATTATCACTTTTTGAATATGTTGACAGTCAGTGGCAAGAGCACAATTATTCGTCGCCATCTTTTACTAAAGGCTATCAGATCACTCAGTTAGGGTATCAGTACACTTATCCAGTGGTTCAATAGTTAACGTTTGCTTTTTATTCCCATCATAAATCACAAAATGATTTATGATAGGGTATTTAATGAATGCGTGATTTCTGTACTTATGTTGCAAAGATAGGTGACAGCTTATAATTTTAATAGTTTTTTATTAAATCTTTGATATGCTTATCGGTCTATATTAGTTATCAGGGAATTTACATGACGCACATTGAGACTCAACCAAAATCACTTTATTATGCCATTGCGCTTAACGTTTGGGAGTACTTTAGTTACTACGGAATGCGTGCGCTATTGGTGCTTTATTTAACACAAAAATTATTATTTACTGACAATCATGCTTATGCACTATATGGTGCTTATACAGCACTTGTTTATGTCACACCTATTATCGGGGGTGCGATTGCGGATCGTTATTTGGGATATTACTGGGCAACCTTTTTGGGTGCTGCAACCATGGTGGCAGGACATCTAGTGCTTGGCTTAGATGGTGGCGGTTTGTATTTTGGTTTAGCACTTATTATTTGTGGTTATGGTCTGTTTAAAACCAATGTATCTTGTTTGTTGGGTGCAACATACTCAAGAGAGCACACGAAGCGCGATAGTGGCTTTGCATTGATGTATGTTGGCGGCAACATTGGGTCTTTTATTTCACCGATTTTATGTGCATGGGCGGCACAAGTGTGGGGCTGGCATTATGGCTTCTTATTAGCGGCGATTGGCATGGCAATTGGCTTGGTGATATTCATAACAGGGCGTAAGCACTTTGTTGCAGGTAATGATCCGCAGTGGAATGCATTAAAAGAGAAAGGAATATTAAGCATCAAAGTGCTGCCGATTACGGTATTATTAATCGTAATTGCTGCGGTATTTTTTAGCTTTGCTTTGTATTATTTATTTGCCGGTTGGATATTGTTAGCATGTGTTATCGTCAGTCTTTACTTCTTGTTTTTCTTATTTATTAAGCTTGATGGTAAAGATAAAAGATCATTGTTGGCAATTTGCTTTTTTATGATATTTGGCTTGATATTCTGGGCATTTGATCAGCAAGGTGGTAGCTCGATTAGCTTATTTATTGAGCGTAATGTCATTCGCGAGTTTGATGGATTTACCATTCCCGCTGCGGCATTCCAATCGATTAATCCCTTTGCGATTTTAATCGGTGGTGTGATTATGTCACAAGTTTGGTATTGGCTGATCAAAGCAGGTGTTAGATTAAGCGCGTTATTTAAAATTACGTTTGGCTTATTATTTCTAACCTTTGGCTTTTTTATGATTATGATGGGGGCGAAAATTGCAGCGGCAACCGACGGTCATGCCTCAATGATTTGGGTGATTGTTGGATTGTTGATGATAGGCTTTGCTGAGTTGTTTGTTGATCCGGTTGCATTATCTGAAATCACACGCTTAAATCCAGGTGGTTCGGTCGGCTTTCTAGCGGGTCTTTATATGTTGATCACCGGATCTATCGCCAATTATGCCGCAGCCGAAATTGCCACCTTAACAAGTGTTGAAACAGTTAAAACCGCGGGTGACTTTTTAGTTAAAAGTGCTAGTAATTACTATAATGTTTTTGGTGCGATTACCAAAGTTTCAGCAATTGCTTGTATAGTATTGATCATTATCTCTGTAGTAATGTATTTCATCAGAAAGCAAAATGCCTAAAGCAGCTAAAAACATCTAAAAATTATTGCGCTGTATTTGCAATCTGAGGAGTCATCTCATAGAATAGGTCAACTTCAATCAAGGTGATTTTTCATGATTCCAGCAAAGCTTGTTTTACAGACCGGGGAAGTATTCGAGGGCAAAGTCCCGACATGGGTTAAAGGCGTTAATTACGGAGAGATTGTATTTAATACTGGCATGGTAGGATATACAGAAGTATTAACTGATCCTTCATATAAAGGGCAAATTGTCTGCTTTACCTATCCGATGATTGGTAACTATGGTGTTGAGGGGCAGGCTCACTGGGAGTCTGATCAGATCCATGCCGCGGGTATTATCGTTTCAGAGTTAGCACCTTTTTATGCGCGTGTTCAAGGAGAAACATCATTGCAAGCATGGTGCGAAAAATATAATACACCAATTATTGCAGATATTGACACACGTGCCTTAACTAAGGTCTTGCGTCATCATGGTGTTGTTTCAGGTGCTATTGTCGTAGGTCAAGATCTGCCAAAAAAGTATCCCAATATTAGTGATCTTGATTTAGTTGCTGACGTGACGATTGATAAGCCTGTTGTGCATGGCGCAGGTGACAAAACAGTCATCGTTGTCGATTGTGGTATGAAGGCAAATATTTGGCGTTATCTATGCGAGTATTCTAATTTGACGTTGAAGCGTGTACCTTATGATTATGATTACACCAAAGAGTCTTATGATGGTGTGTTTATCTCAAATGGTCCAGGCGATCCAGCGCGTTGTCAAAGCACGGCTAAAGTATTAAAAGAAGCAATGGCAAAAGCGCCACAAAAGCCGATTTTTGGCATTTGTTTAGGTTCACAAATTATGGGTATTGCGATTGGTGCGAAAACCTATAAGCTTAAGTTTGGGCATCGTGCGCAGAATCATCCTTGTTTATTAGAAGGAAGTAACCGTAGTTATCTAACCTCACAAAACCACGGCTTTGCAGTAGATGAATCAACGATGCCTGAAAATTGGGAAGTTTGGTTTAGAAATCTTAACGATAATACGATTCAAGGAATTAAACACACAGAGTTGCCATACTCATCAGTGCAATTCCATCCTGAGGCGGGACCGGGTCCCGTTGATACGGCATGGCTCTTTGATCGATTTGTTGAGCAGCTGTAGGTGATGATATGACGCAAACGACGATTGAACTAAAGTTACTACGACCTGAACTTTTTGCCGCACTCCCTCAATATGGTACAACAGGCTCTGCAGCGATTGATCTAAGAGCTGCAATTGAGCAAGATATTCAATTAAGTCCAGGACAATGTGAGTTGATACCAACAGGTATTGCAATCCATATTGCAAATGCGGGACTTGCTGGCATGATTTTGCCGCGATCTGGTTTGGGACATAAAAAGGGACTGATCTTGGGCAATAGTGTTGGCTTGATTGATTCGGATTATCAAGGCGAACTAATGGTTTCTTGTTGGAACCGATCAAATGATGTCATCACCATTGAATCATTAATGCGTTTTGCGCAATTAGTTATTGTTCCCGTGGTTCAAGCAAGCTTTGTTGCGGTTGAAGAATTTGGTGGTCAAAGCGTGCGCGGTGTGGGTGGTTTTGGTCATACTGGGGTGTAAACAAACTTGTCGCAAGCTAGGTGCTTTGTTACACTAATCGCGTCAGTCAATAAAAGGATTAAACAGAGATGATCTGGACAGTACCAAATATATTAACCATGCTACGGATATTGCTTATTCCTTTTTTAGTCGTGGCATTTTATGTGCCTTTTCCGCACCATCATGGGGTTAGTGCAACTTTGTTTTTATTAGCAGCACTAACTGATTGGTTAGACGGCTTTCTTGCTCGTTACTTTCAGCAGACGACAAAGCTTGGTGCCTTCTTAGATCCGGTTGCAGATAAGTTAATGGTGGCAACTGCACTTGGACTGTTGATTGCACTTTATCCGTATCCATGGGTGGCGTTACCTGCGATTATTATTATTTGTCGTGAGATTATTGTGTCAGCATTACGTGAATGGATGGCAGAAATTGGTCAACGCTCAGTGGTTAAGGTCTCTTTTGTTGGTAAGGTAAAAACTGCAGCGCAAATGGCAGCGATTTTTATTTTATTATTAAAGCCAAAAGATCTCGGTAATATCTGGGTTATTCTAGGGTTTATATTATTATATATCGCTGTTATTCTAACGGTTTACTCTATGTGGTTATATCTATCAGCTGCCTACAAGGCGATTAAAGCCAGCGGTGCTATTAAAGATTAGCGCTCAACTGTATTAGGTTAAATCTCGAAAAATTCTAATAGATCAACACTAGGTGTTGAATATTTCTTGAAAATAGTGCATGATTCACACGCTTATTTTATTGGGTGCTTATAAAAGCGCTAAAAGTTGAAGATATAGAAGATATAGAGAGATTTAAACAAGCAATGGCAAAAGAAGATTGTATTGAATTAGAAGGTACGGTAGTTGAAACATTACCAAACACCATGTTTCGTGTTGAACTTGAGAATGGGCATATTGTTACGGCACATATTTCAGGGAAAATGCGTAAAAACTATATTCGTATTTTGACAGGGGATAAGGTCACTGTTGAAATGACACCTTATGATTTAACTAAAGGTCGTATTAAGTTCCGTAATAAATAGCTGTCGCAGTAGACTGATACCCAATCATAAGCGCCTTTGTTGGACATTATAATTATCTTAATGATTAATTAATCGAATTAAGTATTATATTTTTCGCTTTCTAGTGTTATACCTTTGTATAATTTAAAAGTAAGCGTGTCCAAATATCATCTTTTAATTCGCTCTTGCTTGTATACAAGCGTATGCCTAAGTAATATTGCTTTTTAAACAAAACATCGCTATCGGTGTTTAATAATGTTAAGAGAGTGTATAAATTGAGTTTGACTTTGACTTTACTGATTGTACTTATCTGTTTGGTGGCACTTTTAGCTGGATTTGTTTCCGGTGTATTTGGAGGCGGTGCTGGTCTTATTAATGTTCCTGGGTTTTATCTATTGATGCAATATGCCTATCCAACCAATGACCATTTAATGCAAGTTGCGATTGCATCAGGTGTGAGCTCTAGCGTATTACTAGGTTTTTTTGCAACGTTTAAACAGCATAAATATAAGCAGATTTGCTATCAGACACTACGCTGGGCAATGGTAAGTGTGCTCTTGGGTGGTGTTTTAGGTGTGTTTCTCATGACCACGATCAGCAGCAATGATCTCAAGATTATCTTTGCGCTGATTGTTATCGTTATGGCGATTTGGATGTGGCGCAAGCTTAAGGTTGTATTAAAAATCTGGCAAGCCCCACTACCATTAAAAGCACTAAGTGCATTTCTAGCAGGGATGTGTACCATGCTCTCAGGTGTATCGGTTTTCTTTGTCCCATTTTTAACAAAATGCGGCTTAGATATCCGCAAAGCAATTGGTACATCAACGGTGATTACCATGGTGTTATGTTTGGTGATGTCTGGCTTTTTTGTGCTATTTGGTTGGCATGCTGATAATTTACCACCGTATAGTATTGGTTATTTGAATTTAGTATTCTTTTTAGTAGCTATGATACCGAGTGTGATTGGTGTTAATATTGGTGTTAAAGTAACAGCACTTATTTCACATAAGTATTTACAAATTATCTATATTATTATGATGCTAATTGTTGCCATCACCATGCTTGTTTAGAAAAAAGGAGAACAGTATGAAAAAGGAATATCAAACGATTAATCCAAGTAATGGTCAACACTTAAATACCTATCAAGTGCTTCTTTTACCTGAAATAGATCAAACGATTGAAAAAGTCAAAAATGCGCAATTATTATGGCGTGATCGCACGATAGATCAGCGTATTGAGTATATTCAAAAAATCAAAGTACTATTAATGCAAAATCTTGATCAATATGCACGCTTAATCACAAATGAGATGGGCAAAACATTGAAAGAAAGTATCGCTGAAATTAAAAAGTGCGCTTTTTTATGTGATTATTATGCAGAACACGCAAAAGAGATATTAAGCTCACAAAAGATTAATTATCAAGGGTTAAATGCTGAACGTGTTTTCGCGCCATTGGGTGTGATTTATATGATTATGCCGTGGAACTTTCCTTTCTGGCAGGTGTTTCGCGCAGCAATCCCCAACATCTTAATTGGCAATGGTATCGTATTAAAGCATGCAGAGAATGTCATTGGCTCAGCGTGTACGATTGAAGCGTTGTTCACACAAGCAATAGCATTACCATTGTTAAAAAATGTCGTCATTGATCTTGCGCATTCTGAGCATATTATCAAGCATCGTGATATTGCCGCAGTAACGCTGACCGGTAGCAATCGTGCAGGGAGCATTGTTGCCAAAGAAGCCGGAGAAGTTTGCAAAAAAACTGTATTGGAGCTTGGTGGATCCGATGCTTATATTATTCGCAAAGATGTTGATGTTGAGAGCGTTGCTAAAGAGATAGTTCATGTCAGAATGCTCAATAGTGGGCAAGTGTGTATTTCACCAAAGCGATTGATTGTTGATAAATCTATTAAAGTGGCATTTGAACAAGCGGTACTTAATACGATTGACGAGGTTGTTGTTGGAGATCCATTAGCAGAGAATACAACGATGGGACCTATGGCAAGGGTCGATTTGCGTGATAATTTACATCGTCAGATTGAACAAAGTATTGCCCAAGGTGCGAAATTATTAACAGGTGGACATTTCTTGGAAACAGATAATGCAAAGGGTTTCTATTATGCGCCAACGGTATTAACGGATGTCACACCATCGACGCTGGCATTTCAAGAAGAGCTGTTTGGTCCGGTCATTGCGATTAGCTATGTGGACAATGATGAAGAAGCAATTGAACTTGCAAATAACTCAAAATATGGCTTAGGTAGTGCGATTTTTACCAAAGATATTGAGTATGCTAAAGAAGTAGCAGAAAAACGCATTGAAGCGGGCATGTGTTTTATTAACCAGTGTGTTGCCTCGCATCCGGCATTACCGTTTGGTGGTGTCAAGCAATCAGGCTATGGTCGAGAGTGTTCACAAGAGGCATTACGCGAGCTTGCTAATGTTAAAACGGTGTTAATTGGATGATAAACTTAATAACTGAAGTTACGCACTTTAGAGAAAACTATGAGTTTTATAAACATCCCGTCAGCCTAGGGTTACTTAAGCTTGCGAGGCGAGGTGTTGAAATAGGAAAAGTATGTAACTCCAGTTAATAACAATCAGAAAATTTTGCTGCTTTTTTTAGAAAAGTCGCTAGAATGTCACAAACTCATCAAATCATGTACGCGGATGCAAAGTAATAAAAATATTGTCATCATTGGTGTTGTCGGCGGTTCCGGTTCTGGAAAAAGTCTATTATCTAATACAATTGTTGAGGAGCTTGAGGATTTAGAATCTGCAAGAGTAACGGTATTATCTGAGGATCATTACTATCGTGATAATAGTCATTTATCAAAAGCACAGCTAGATAGGTTGAATTATGACCACCCAGATGCCTTTGAACACAGTTTATTAAAAGAGCATCTAGAGTCACTCATTGCTGGTCAAAATATTGAAGTACCGTTGTATGATTATGCAACACATAGTCGAGTGAAAGGTCAAACGCTGCCGATTAGTGCGCAAACGAGCATTTTGATTCTAGAAGGGATTATGCTGTTTACTGATGAGAATATACGAAAGCTGATGGACATTAAAATTTTTATGGATACGCCGATGGATGTATCCTTCATCCGTCGTTTGGTGCGTGATCAGAAAGAACGCGGTAGAACAGTCGATAGCGTAGTGACACAGTATTTAGAAACAGTACGCCCGATGTTTTTACAGTTTATTGAACCTTCTAAACGTTATGCTGATATCATTGTGCCGCATGGTGGTAAGAATAAAATTGCGATTGACGTGATTCGTTCAAAAGTTCGTGAGTTATTAAGACATAATCACGCATGACAAAGTGTTAATACACTTATTTTTTCAATATGATTGTCTGAAAAGTTTTGAATACATGTGATAAGCGCCTTAAGGGTTGCCCCTGTCGTATAGACATCATCAATAATTAAAAGGTGCTTTGCTGTGATCACACGCTTTTGTTTAAAGACATTATGCATTTGGCGTTGTCGTTGTTCATAACTTGATTTGGCTTGGGGTTTGGTATATTTGTGGCGCTTTATCGAATGTAGATCAACGGACCGATTAACTGAAGCTAAATGTCTTGCTAAAATTTCTGCTTGATTAAAACCACGCACAACAAAGCGCAAACGATGGCTTGGCAGAGGCAAGATATAATCAATATCAGCAAGTGAATGTAAGCGTTTAAAGCTTGTTGCAAGATATAGCCCTAGCGCATTACCCGCAATATGATTGTTTTGATATTTAAATAAAAAGAGCAATCTGCGTGTTAACCCTTCAAAATGATTCAATGCATAGAAGGTGATAGGTTGTCCATTAATCATCAGTTGTTGGCGTTTATTCGTATGCGCCTCTTTAGAAAGTGCTTCTTGGCAATCATTACAAAGGCCTTTGTCTGTAATCTGTTGACAAATAATGCACTGGCTAAAAAAAAAGATCGTTTTAAGCTTATGTGCATAATCACGCAAATACATTTATTTCTCCAGCTAGTTTGATGAATCCTATACAACATACTCCCCAGTTAAGCAGATTTTTGGGAATATACATTGTTGCTGATCATGTATCAAAAATGATACTGCAGAATACTCTGATGAAACATCTATTCTGCCAAGATAAGTGTAAAATTCAATCAATGGCGTGATTAATGGTAGATGTTAATCATTAAATAAAGAATCAAGGAGAATAACAATGGGCATATCAAACACAACAAATACCTCGAGATGGACTAAATTTGCAGAAGGTTATAAAAAGTACTGCAACCACCAGTCTGAGATGGCGCGTAAACGTATGGGCGTGTAGCTTTAGTTGGATTAAGAAAAGTATTTAACTTTAGGCAAGTGCCAGTTTTTATAAATGGCGCATAATCTTAGGCTTAAGCCAATCGCAATAATAATCAGCGCACTGATGAGATTATCGACTTTAAAATACAGTGTTAATGCGTGGAGTATGCCAACCAATGCTGCAACAAGGGCGTAGAGCTCCGCTTGAAAAACAAGGGGAACATCATTACATAATACATCACGCAGCACCCCGCCAGATACTCCGGTGATAATTGCCATTAATACGGCAATGATGAAGCTACCAAAAATCATAAAATGGTCATTGCTTACCGCTTGCTGTGCGACACTATAGCCAATGTCACTGCCTAAATAAGCAAAAGTAACAAGGCCTAATGCATCAACAATTAAGAAAAACTTATGACGTTTAACAATGTGGCGCGCGATAAAAATAGCTAAGATAGAGGCGATAAAAGTCACCAGAATATACTCAGGATACATCACCCAAGTCAATGGGTAATACCCTAAAAGCACATCACGTACGGTGCCGCCACCTAATGCGGTAATGGTTGCAATGGTGACAATCCCAAAAATATCCATATTTTTCTTGCCGGCAGAAATCGTGCCGGACATGCTTTCAGCGGTGATCCCAATCACATAAAGGATTTGAAAGATGATAACTTTATCAACAAGGAAGTACATTATTTATTAAGGAATCATTTCAGCTTAAATTAGCTGCGTATAATACCCCTAGATAAGCCATAGGAAAAGCTTTTTAGAAAATCTGAAGATTAATTTATGGTGTGTCGCTAAATGGATCATAGGCTGAACATAGTGGTTTACTTAATGTTAACAATATCATGCGAATACTTCCTATTTGGTTACACAAAGAAAAATGCTTTGGAATAGTATGTCCCTATCCGAAAGTTTTCTGAAGTTATTGATGTGATCAGATGTGCGCAGTCAGGGGGAGTGTGCAGGATCTGAACTGAGTTAATGTGCAGTAAGTTTTGATTTTTTGATGGTAAATAAACAAAAAGCAAGGGGAGAAGGATGAAAAAAGTCGTTGTCATAACAAGTGCGCTATTGTTTGGTGTCTCTAGTGCATCATATGCAGCTAAAGGGGCAGTAGATCAGACAAGTCATGCTGAATTGCAGGCACAAATCGATCAGCTAAAGCAAGAGTTAGATCACTTAAACACAAATCAAAATGGTGCTCGCAAAGATCAAAGCGATGCAATCTATGTAACAAGTGATCAAAAATATGGTGTGTTTTCAGATTATGATCAACCATTTGCGAAATATTCAAGCTCTAGGTTGCCGTTTTCAATATTGAGTCATCGCAATAAATACAGTGATGGCGCATTAATATTTGGTGGTTATATCGAAGCGGATGCAACAGTGTGGCAAGGTAATGAATTAGATACTTTTAACGGTGCACACAATGGCAATGCATATCAGGCAACAAGTAGTTATGAGCAAGGTTGGGATTTAGCCATTAATGAGGCGGATTTATATATTGTTGCTAACCTTGGGCACTATGTTCAGGCATCAACTGTTTTCACTGGTGCCAGTTATGCTGATCCAGTGGTTAGAGATGCTTATGTCACTTTTGGTAATCTTGATAGCTCACCAGTTTACTTAACCGTTGGTAAAAACAGATTATCATTTGGTTCGTTTGCTGATGGCGGTCCTTGGATCGGAGGGATTACGCAGGCGATGTTTAGACCAGGGCACGACACGGTATCGGCGAATTTAGGCTTAAGTTTTGGTGACTTATACAGTGCCTCACAGAGTAAAGATCACTTCAATGTCAATGCCAATTTGGCAGTCTTCCAAGGTAAGAGTGACAGCAATAACAAAACAAACTTCATGGCAAGCCTATTTGCAGACTATGATAATAATACCTATAACTTCGGTGGTACTTTGGGCTATATGTATAACTGGATTGGTACGGGTATGGGGGCGACGTCTTTGGTTGTCAGCAATACAAATTCACCAAACCTTGTTAATGATAATAGAAATGGTATTGTCAATGCCGAAGTACATGCCGGTGTTGACGCTTATTTCAACTTAGGATTAGGTTGGACTGGTTCGACAAACAAAGAAGTTTATAGTAATAACACGCGCTTTGGTGCATGGTATATCCAAGCAGATACTCCGTTGCCAGTATCTGGTGAGATCATTCAGGATCTTGATTTAGGTCTTGGTATGCAGCATGCGTATAATACCAATAACTTGCCATTTACTATGCCAGGTGATGAGACCAACAAAACTGCGCCCAATGTGCTTGGCGTGCAAAATGAATATCTGGCATACCTAAGCTCACATGTATTCTCTAAGAATAATCTTGTTAGTCTAGAGCTTGGCAGGTTAGATTTATATAATGGCAAAACCAGTTACGAAGCAACATTAGATCTTTCTACTTATTTCTAATGGGCTTAGCTGATTAAACGCTTACATGCTATTGTCTCTTTAGTTATGTAACGACGTTGCCAACGTTGATTCATATGTGCAATACATCCTTTCTTTTGAAAATTTTAAAGGAAAAATGTATTACGATCATCTCGCATATGAGCAACTTTCAGTGGAGACTGACGTACCCTTCCTGTATTACTGCATGCTCCGCTGAAATATTCTTTAAAAAATTAAGCTATGACCATAGCCAACCCCTTTTGATTGTATATGCTCAGGGTACGGTGTGCACTTGTGGGCGGTATATTTAGTCTTAGTCAAAAATTAAATGGAGTTAATCGTGAAAAAAAATAAAAAAAGTAATTTCAATATCATTTACCGCATTAAGTCTTATTGCAATCAAGTCCCAAGCACTCACTTTGGAAAATAATACAAATCATCCGATTTATAATGCGCATATTGCTTTCTCAACAAAAGCAAAAGAGTGTGTCGATGGTAAGGATTGGCGCAATATGGGAAGTATGCGATCATATGCATTACAATCATTACCAACTATTCCAAAGTTGTCACAGTTTGTGTTATTAAAGTTTCAAACTGATCCATCAAGCAATGTGTGGTACTCTGCCGCTTTTACGTTAAGTGCCAACACCAAGAAAGATGAGTTGCTAAAAGTTAATGCTACTAAGATGACCGATGGTCAAATGTTATATTCTTTAAATAAGTCACTTGTCTATTTTTCGCAAATGCCAAATGCATTGTATACATGTACTTTGGAGAACAATGATATAGCAACGGACTCAAAAAATAAAACCATGGATATGAAATTTACCTTTAAAGGTCAACGTTACGATTATCATGCATTATTAGAGCATGGAACCTTCAAAACAAATCCATGCACTGAATTGTATTGTGGCGTGCCAACTCTTTATTTTGAGGTTGAGCCCGAAAGTCTTATTCAAAGCTCAGAAAAGCCAACGGCTGATCTTGAAGCAACAGTTAGTCATAGTAGTTATGAAATTTTTGGTCATCGTTTTGAGTATCAAAAAATCACTAAAAAGGGTGAAAGAAAAGATCAAGAGGTGATGGAATATCAAGGTAATAGTTATATTGATTATATTAAACCACCTTTAGCACCGGCCAAACTCAGTGGTTATTTATCTTATGTTGATACCTATAAAACGACATATCGAATTGGTACTGCTGGAGATGATTTGCATAATTGGAGCTTTAAAATCCACAACCTGACAGATGTACATAAAAATGACATCATCTGTTCGGGGCATACTGGCAAACAACTCAATGATGGTGAGCTCATACCGCCACTTACATCAGCCTTCTCGATAGAGTCAACCGATGAAGATGTGTTAATGACGCAATACTATCACTCTCTGTATCGTAATATCACTGCTTCTGCTGGTTTACTAACATTTGACAAACAATTTGAATGGGATTCATTTGGCATAAATGTGGGTGAGGAGTACGGCAGGGCAGAGTTAGCTTTGGGTGAAAAAACAGCAACATCACCTTTATTCATGTTTGAGCTTAAACATGTTAAAGCCTTGTCGGGAAACGTTCCAAAGCCCATGTGGATGTACAAGGATGTAAATGTAGGATCTCAACCTATCCAGTGTTTCTTTATTTAATCCCAAACACCATGAATATTCAATAAAACAACGCCGTGATAATATCCTTCGATCATCTTGTTGAGTGTCTCGCTTGTGATATGAATTTGATGCGTTTGATTGTGCGTCAGCTGAAGTCGTGATGTGTCTAGCTCAATGTCATTAACAAATACTTTAAGTGGAATTTCGTGAAAATTGCTATCTTTATCACTGTGTAGCGATGTTAATGTTGCTGCGCTAGCAAGTGCTATGGTTGCCGGCTCAGCAAGTTGCAACTGTAAGCGCTCGTTGCTGTTACTAAAGTGCATCTTGTGATCATCTTCAGTTTGTAAGCTTGGCTGTAATGACGCCTTATTTTGCGCATTGAGATTCGATAGTTGTAATTTATCAGGCTGACTAATCCGTGCCGTGACTGTCAGAGTCATGCTTGCTGACTGCATTGTAGCAAAGCTTATCTGGCTTATACAAAATAGATTAAGTGTGGTAAATGCGATAAAAAATATACCCAAGAAGTGCTGTAACCAATGCATTGGGTAAATACAGCACTTTATCGATGGTCTTTTTATGATCATATCAGCTAGGTGATGATATAAACGCTTAGTAAGTATTGTCATTGCTGTCATAGTCTATGCTCCTTTATTTAGTTATCTAGGTCCTTCCTGTGGCAATTTGAGTATAGTTTTGATCTGTGTTATGTCAAATAATGATCTACCCTGATGATTACATTCCCTTACGCAATAATTCAAAGTGGCAAATATTTCCTTGGCAGTGGATATTACAATACACCCATTCAACGTAATGGGGCGTTGGGGCAAAACGTAAAATATGGGGATTTAAATTATGTTTCAACAGATATCGAAAATCATTGGTTTTTCAAGCTTAGGTTTATTATTGTTTGCTGCGGCTAATCAGGGCAATGCAGTGCCATACAAGGATTGCTCAGGTGGGATTGCTGTTAATGGCTTGTTTGACTATTGGCATAAAGACAAAGATGGCAAAATGCAGTTGACCAAAACGTTGACAAATAATAGCTGCGAATCAGCGCTTTATTATATCGTTAACATTGCGCGCGTTGAAAATCCATTTGCTAAAAATGGCAAGAAGGAAAAAGACATCACCCTTACGCCAAAAGAAATGGCGCAAAGTATCTTGCCTTCAAAAACGCGTTTGATCTTGGCGCCAAAGCATAAGCAGTCGATTAATCTTTATATGCCTGAAGGCAATCACAATGATAAGTTAAGTTTCTATCGCGTAAGCTTCCAACCGGTTATTCCAAGCAAAAAGTATGGCTTTGATATCGATGAAAAAACAGAAAAGAAACTGCAAGCACAAACAACGATTGGTATGGGGGTGGCAACTGCAGTTGTCGTGGAGCCGGTGCACCCTGATTATAGCTATAGCGATAGCCAAAAGGGTAATCAAGTCACCTTAACCAATAAGGGTAATGCGTTATTATTTGCTGATTTTAGTGGCAGTTGTATTAAGCCGCGGAAAACCAATAATACCAAAGCGAATCCAGCAGTGGCGACAAAAGATATAACTAAAGATAAAGCAAGTAAAAAGACTAAGTCAGCTAAAGCAGCAGCCAAGCAATCAGTTAAGTCAAAGGTTACTGAGATTCAATGTAATGATAATGGTTATGCAAGTCTTGAGTTAAAACTATATCCACAGCAATCAAAAACAGTCGACTTATCGCACTATAAAGATCAAGTGATGCTAACGATGAAAAAAGGCTATCAACGTGAGACGCATTATTACAATGTAAGCCATGAGTAAGTTGCATATAAAAACAAATGATTAAAGAATTATTATCGTTGGTTTGCAAGAAGCAATGGTAAACACAGGTTTGCTAATCAATATTAGCAAATAAACCATAATGAGATTATGGGGATAATTAATAAAACAATCTCGAAGGGGAGAAAAATATGAAAATGAAATTAATTGGGTTAAGTATTGCTTTAGCGAGTGTTGGTTTTGCAGGTGCAAATGCAGGTAAAACGACTCATTTAGATGTATCTGCCATTGTAGCGTCAGCACCGCCTCAAGATTTAGATATTAAGTTTTATTCAAATATTAGCTTAGTAAATTCAATCAAATATCCGACCTATAATGTGAATCAAGGTTTAAATTATGCACAGTATTTTTGTGCCAGCAACTCAAATGCTGCACATAGCCTTCCA